>CAZIIB010000012.1:0-18811 GCA_964539125.1 uncultured Thermoanaerobaculia bacterium
GGCATCCTGGCCCACGCCGCCCGCTCCGACACCTTCGAGCACGCCTACCTGCTGCACATGGGGGCCTCTGCGCGCCCCGAGTCTGCCAACGGCGAGCTCTTCCTCAAGATGGACGGCCACCGCGTGTACGAGTATGCGGTCAAGACCGTGCCGGCGGTGGTGGAGGAGTGCCTGGCCCGGGCGGGCGTCGGCCTGGCCGAGGTCGACAAGGTCCTCCTCCATCAGGCGAACGCCAAGATGGACGACGCGATCGTCAAACGCCTCCTCCGCTCCTCCGGAGACCCGCGCTCCGCGGAGGAGATCGCGCCGCTCACGGTGGGCTGGCTTGGGAACAGCTCGGTCGCCACGCTGCCAACGCTCCTCGATCTCATGGATCGCGGCGAGCTCGACGGCCACCCCCCCGAACCGGGCGCCCTGTTCCTTCTCGCCGCGGTGGGCGCGGGCATGAACGTCAATGCCCTCGCCTACCGGATGGCGTGATTCCCCGAAGCCGGCCGGCGGGCCGGCGGCGACTCGCGATGCCTACGTCGGGGAGGAGCAACGCCGCCAGCGGCGTGAAGGACCGCCGGGACATGCCAATTGAAGGTTGACGGACCACTGGAATGGCGCCAATGGAGTCGATCCGAGACAAGGCGATGCACAAATTTCGGGCGGCGGCCCGGAGGGCGTCGGCGCCGGTCCGGAGGTCTTCCCCCTGGACCCTATGGGGCCTGCCGCTGGTCGACGTGGCGGTGGGGAAGGACCCGGAGACCGGGGAGCCCGCCCGCGCCCACGGCGTGATCGCGGTCGGCGACCAGGCACGGGGCGTCCTGGCGCTGGGCGGCGAGGCCCGGGGGCTCTTCGCCCTCGGCGGGCGGGCTACGGGGGCCTTCGCGGTCGGCGGGATCTCGCGCGGCTTCGTCGCCCTGGGCGGCGTGGCCTTCGGAGCGATCTCGGTGGGCGGGGTGGCGATCGGCCTCGCCGCCCTCGGCGGCGCGGCCCTGGGCGCGGTGGCGGTGGGCGGCGCCGCGGCCGGCTACGTGGCGGTCGGCGGCGCGGTAGCCGGTCGCAAGCGGTTCGGCGCCCGCGGCGGCTCCCCTCGGCGCTCCCGCTGACCCGATCTTCCGCCGATCCCACCTGTCCCTGATCGGGGGATCCAGGGAACCTAGTAGGTTGATTGCGCCGCTCCGGACCCGGGGCGGCCCTCTCCTCTGACGATTTGTCGTTTCGACCGGAGGTTCCCATGCCCGTCGCCCGATCCCCTCGACCCTTGGTCAACCGGCTGGCCGACGCCACCGCGGCCGTGCTCGGCCGCGTGGGAGTGCGGCTCGGGCCGCCGCTCGATCTCGCGGGCCTGCTCGCCGACGCCGAGTCCCGAAGTGGCCTCTCGGGGTTCTCGGAGCCGGATGTCCTGGAGGCGCTGGGCGTCGTCGCCCGCAGCTTGGACCGGGAGGCTCGGCTGAGCGTCGCCGGCCGGCTCTGGACGCGGAGGCGCCTGGTCGAGCTCCTGGCCCGGCGCCTGGTCGTGGACCGGGAGCTCCGCGAGCACCCCGAGACCCGGAAGCAGCCCCTCGGGGCGCCGCTGGTGGTCGTGGGCATGCCCCGCACCGGTACCACTCTGCTCCAGAACCTCCTCACCCGGCTGCCCGGCGCGCGCTGGCTCCGCCCTTGGGAGCTCGAGGAGCCCTGGCCTGACGGCCCGGAGGCCGGCGGCCCCGGCGACCCGCGGGCCGTGGCCTTCCGCGAGACGCTCGAACGACGCCGGCGGCTTCTGCCGCACCTCGACCGGCAACACCCGTTCGACTCGCCGGCCGAGTGCAACGACCTGTTCATGGCGACGTTTCTCTCGAATCGGTTCGCCATCTTCTGGGACACGCCGGAATACGCCGCCTGGCTCGAGCGCCGGAGCCGGGACGAGTGGCGGGGCGCCTACCAGCACTACCGCGACCAGCTCCAGCGCCTGGCGTGGAAGGTGCCGGGGGAGCGCTGGGTGCTCAAGTCGCCGCATCACCTGGGGCACCTTTCCGAGCTCCTGGAGGTGCTGCCCGACGCGCGCGTGATCCAGCTCCACCGGGAGCCGCGCCAGGTGGTCGCCTCGCTGGCGAGCCACGTCGCCTCCCTGCGCTACCTGAGCTCCAACCGGGTCGACCTCCACCGCCTGGGCCGCTTCCTCCTCGACGGTCTGTCCGCCACGGTCGAGGCGGGGCTGGCGGCGCGGAAGCGGCTCCCCGCCGAGCGCTTCCACGACCTCTCCTTCGCTGATCTGGTAGCCGATCCGGTGGCCGCCACCGTCGGATCCCTTCGGGCCCTCGGCATCACCGCGGGGGGCGAGGCCGAGTCGGAGATGGCCGGGTGGCTCGCGGAGCACAGGTCCGAAGGGCACGGGGGGTACCGCTACGACCTGGCCGAGTTCGGCCTCGGCGCCGAGGACGTGGAGCGAGCGTTCGGCGGGTACCTCGAACGCTTCGGGGCGCTCTGCCGGGGGGCGCGACCGGCCACGAGCGCCTCTGTCCCAGAACCCTCGGAGTCCGCACGTAGGAGGTGAGCCGCCCGGCGACCCGGGCAGACTCCTCGCCATGAGCTTCCTTCGCGACCTCCGACACTCCGGCCGAAGCCTCCTCAAGAGCCCGGCTTTCTCCCTCTCGGTCGTCCTCTGCCTGGCCCTGGGGATCGGTGCCACGAGCGCGACCTTCAGCGTGGTCGACGCCGTCCTGCTGCGCGCTCTGCCGTACGAGGACCCCGGCCGGATCGTCCTGGTCTGGGACCAGTTCCTCGCCCAGGGGGAGGACCAGGTACCCACCTCGGGAGCCGAGTACGTCGACATCCGCGACGGCAACCGGGTGTTCGCCCAGACGGCCGCCTTCATTCCCCACATCCTGAACTTGACCGGGGAAGGCGAGCCCGAGCGCTTGCTCACCGGGCGGGTCTCCGCGAGCCTCTTCCCCCTCCTGGGCGTCCAGGCGGTGGTCGGCCGGACCTTCCTGCCCGAGGAGGACCAGGTCGGCAACAACCAGGTGGTCCTCTTGAGCTACGGGTTCTGGAGCCGCCGTTTCGGCGCGGATCCCGGGGTGGTGGGCCGCAAGCTCACGCTGAACGGCAGCCCCTACACGGTGGTCGGGGTATTGCCACGGAGCTTCGACCTCGAGGAGGGGCGGTACGAGGTCTTCATCCCGGTGGCCCTCAACCCCGCGATCCTGCCCGCGCTCCGGCAGGCGCGAGCCTTCAAGGTCTATGGGCGCCTGCGCCCCGGTGTCGATCTGACGGCGGCCCGCGGCGACATGAAGCGGCTCGCGGCGCAGCTCCAGGAGCGCTTTCCGGCGATCTACACCGAGACCAGCGGCTGGGCGATGAACGTCGAGACCCTGCGCGACGAGGTGTTGGGCGACGTGCGGCCGGCGCTCGCCGCCCTGTCGCTCGCGGTCGGGTTGGTGTTGGTGATCGCCTGCGTCAATGTGGCCAACCTCTTGCTCGCCCGGGGTCTCGCCCGGCGGCGGGAGGTGGCGGTGCGCCTGGCCTTCGGCGCCCAGCGCTTCGACCTGGCGCGCCGGTTCTTCGCCGAAGGCCTGCTGCTCTCGGTGGCCGGCGCCGCCTTCGGCCTGCTCCTCACCTGGGGCCTGGTCCGGGCGATCCTGGCGCTCCATCCGGACGGGATCCCGCGCCTCGCGGGCGTAGGGATCGACCTGCGCGTGATCCTCTTCACGTTCGGGCTCGCCCTGGCGACCGGCGTGCTCTTCGGCATGGTGCCGGTGCTCCAGCGGCGGGACCGTCTCCAGGAGGTGCTCAAGGAGGGGGGGCGCACCGGCAGCGAGGGGGGCAGGAGCTTGCGCGGGCGCAAGCTCCTGGTGGTCGCCGAGATCGCCCTCGCCCTGGCGGTCACCGTCGGGGCCGGGCTGATGGCCCGGACCTTCCTCGGCCTGCTCAACGAGAAGCTCGGCTTCGAGAGTGGCGGCAAGCTGGTGCTCCAGCTCTGGCTCCCCAAGCAGGACTTCGCCCAGCCCGCCCAGGCGGTCGATTTCCTGAGCCGGGTGCTCGATCGGGTCGCAGCGATCCCCGGGGTCGAGAACGCCGCCCTCAGCTCCTCGGTTCCGCTCCAGGGCTTCCACCAGTTCGACGCGGTGGAGGTGGAGGGGCATCCGCCGGGCGAGCCGCTCCCCTCGACCGAGTGGTTCGGCGTCTCGCCCGAGTACTTCCACACCATGGGCATCACTCTTCTCGAGGGCCGCGCGTTCACTCCGAGCGACCACGCCGAGGCCGCCAAGGTGGCGATCATCGACCAGGAGCTCGCCCGCCGCTACTTCCCCGACGGCAGCGCCCTCGGGCACACCGTCACCCTGGGAGGCGGGGCCGACGCCACGCCGCGGCGCATCGTCGGTGTGGTCGCCCACGTCAAGTGCCAGGGGCTGGCGGTCACCTCGATCCCGCAGATCTACTTGCCGTACCGTCAGTTCCCCCGGCCGCTCTGGTTCCTCATCCTCCAGACCCCGGGCGATCCGGCCGCGCTCGGACAGGCGGCGCGCCGGGCGATCTGGGCGATCGCTCCCAACGAGGCGACCTCCAAGGTCCAGACCTTGGACGAGATCGTCTCCGCCGCCCTCGGCGGCGCCCGCTTCCAGACCCTGCTGTTCGGCAGCTTCGCCCTGGTCGCGCTGCTCCTGGCCACCGTGGGCGTCTACGGTCTGATCGCCTACTCGGTGGCCCAGAGAACGCAGGAGATCGGCATCCGGATGGCCCTCGGCGCCGGGCGCCGCTCGGTGCTGGGGAAGATCGTCCGCGAGGGGGTCGAGCTCGGCGGGTTCGGCGTTCTCCTCGGCCTACCCATGGCCCTCGCCCTGGCCAAGACCATGTCGAGCCTGCTCTATGGAGTGGGAACGACCGATCTGGCCACCTTCGCGAGCGTGGCGGTGGCGCTCGAGCTGGCGGTGCTGCTCGCAGCCTTCGTTCCGGCCCACCGGGCGACCCGCGTGTCGCCCTCCGTCGCTCTGCGGGAGGAGTAGGAGTGCCCGAGATCGTCTCGATCTTGGGCATATGCTGCACTTAAGGGTCGAAGCAGGCGAACTCCCCCCGTTTTCGCTCGTCGACGATGCACGCCACATGCAGAACCAGGGGGAACGCGCCGGCGCTTGGGACAGGCTCTCTTCTAGAGCTATTGAACAAAACTTTCGGTTATGGCGATATCGGTTCCGCTGTCGCCCAGGCCCGCATCGGACGCCGCAGCGGCGCCGGGCGCCACAGGACATCGAACATGGAGCCCACGTGAGCATAGGCCGTAGCTTGCAGATCGACGACATCTACCGGCTCTCCCCGTCGCAGCAGGGGATGCTGTTCCATTGCCTTTCGACCCCGGAGACGGGGATGTACTTCGAGCAGGTCGTCCTGGGTCCCCAGGTGACCCCCGATTTCGAGCTCTTCGGCCGGGTCTGGCAGCTCCTGATGGACCGCAACCCGATCCTGCGCACCTCGTTCGTCTGGGAGGAGGTCCGGGAGCCGGTGCAGGTGGTGCACGACTCGGTGCCCCTGGAGCTCACCGTCCACGACCTCTCCGACCTGCCCGCCGAGGAGCAGGAAGAGCGGGTCCGGGCGTGGGCCGAAGAGGACCGGCTTCGCGGCTTCGACCTGGCCAAGCCTCCGCTGCTGCGCTGGACCCTGCTGCCGGGAAGCCAGGGGCGTGGTTGGGCGGTCCTGAGCTACCACCACATGCTGCTCGACGGCTGGTCCGCCGTCTCTCTGATCGGCGAGGCGGGTGAGCTCTACCAGGCGCTCGAAACGGGGGAGCCGGCCCGCCCGCGCGAGCGGCGCCCGTTTCGCGAGTACCTCGCCTGGCTCCGGGGCCAGGACCTGACCGAGGCGGAGGCTTACTGGCGGCGCACGCTCAAAGGATTCACCGCGCCGACCCGCCTGGCGTTCGACCGGGATCCGGCGGCGGACCCCGGCGAGCACGTCCGGATCGACACGATGCTCGGCGCCGAGGCCACGACAGCGCTCCAGGAGCTCGCGCGGCGCCACCGGCTGACCCTGAACACCCTCCTCCAAGGGGCCTGGTCCCTGCTGCTCGCGCGCTTCGCCGGCAGCGACGACGTGGTGTTCGGGGTCACGGTGTCGGGCCGGCCCCCGGCGCTCAAGGGCGTCGAGACGATGCTCGGCTGCTTCATCAACACGCTGCCGACGCGGGTGCCGGTCCCCTCCGGCGAGCGCTTGGCGCGGTGGCTCGAAAAGATCCAGGCCGACCAGATCGAGATGCGCCGCTTCGAGCACACGCCGCTCGTCGACCTGCGCAAGTGGAGCGAAGTGCCCTCGGGCGTGCCCATCTTCGAGAGCATCCTGGTATTCGAGAACTTCGACCCGTCGGCCTCCCGGCGCACGAAGTCCTCCCCGCGGATCCAGCGCACGAACTTCCCCCTGGTGCTGATGGTCGAGCCGGTGGGCGGGGATCTCCTCCTGCGCCTCGGCTGGGACCGGCCCCGCTTCGCCGAGGAGGACGTGCGGCGCCTCCAGGGCTCCTTGGTGAAACTCCTCGCGGCCCTCCCGCAGTCGATCGACCGCCAGCTCGGCGAGATCGACCTTCTGGAAGCCGCCGAGCGCGAGCGGTTGCTCGGGACCTGGAGCCACTCGTCCGACCGGTACCCGCAAGGGCGACCGGTGCACCGCCAGATCGAGGAGCAGGCCGGCCGCTACCCGGACCGGATCGCCGCGAGCCTCGAAGATACGCACCTGAGCTATGGCGAGCTGCTCCGCCGGTCCCGGGCCCTGGCCCGACGGCTCGCGGCGGCGGGCGTGGGCCCCGAGGCGCGAGTCGCGGTCGCCCTCGAGCGCTCGCCCGAGCTGGTCGTCTCGCTCCTGGCGATCCACCTGGCGGGAGGTGCCTACCTGCCTCTCGACCTCGAGTCCCCCACCGAGCGGCTGGCTCTTCTCCTCGAAGACGCCTGGCCGGAGGGGGGCCCGCGGATCCTGGTCGCCGAGCCCGCCACCGCGGACCGGCTGCCGGACCTGGACTTCACCTGCATCTCGCCACACGAGCCGGCCGCGCCGGGCGCCCCGGAGGCCGACCCCGTGGCCGCCGAGCTCGACAACCCGGCCTACGTGATCTACACCTCGGGCTCGACGGGACGTCCCAAGGGCGTGGTCGTCTCCCACCGGGCGCTCGCCAACCGCCTGGAGTGGTCCCGCCACCACGACGTGACCGCCCCCGCGGTCTTCCTCCAGAAGACGACCACGGGCTTCGACGTCTCGGTGCTCGAGATCTTCCTGCCCCTGGTGGTCGGAGGCCGGGTGGAGATGGCGCGGCCCGGGGCCCAGCGCGACCTGGCCTACTTGGTGGACCGCCTGTCCCGCGGCCGGGTGACGCACGTGAACTTCCCACCCTCGGTCCTACCGCTGGTCCTCGCCGAGCCGGGGCTCGACGCCTGCCTCGACCTCGAGGTGCTCTACACGGCCGGGGAGGCCGTGCCGCCCGACCTTCCCCGGCGGGTCGCGCAGCGCCTCGCGCACCTGCCCGGGTTGGCCTTCCGCAACCGCTACGGGCCCACCGAGGCGACCATCGGCGTCCTCGGCTGGCGCTGCCGTCCGGAGGCCGACGAGCACCCGGTTCCGATCGGGCGTCCGCTGGCGGGCGCCGAGGTCTACGTGCTCTCGCCGGAGCTCGGCCTGGTGCCCGCGGGGGTCCCCGGCGAGCTCTGCCTGGGAGGCCCGGGCCTCGCGCGGGGCTATCTGGGCCGGCCGGGACGCACCGCCGAGCAGTTCGTGCCCCATCCCTTCACTCCCCGATCCGGCGCGCGGCTCTACAGGACGGGCGACCTGGCGCGCTTCCGGGCGGACGGAGCGGTGGAGTTCCTCGGCCGGATCGACCGCCAGGTCAAGATCCGGGGCTTCCGGATCGAGCCCGAGGAGGTGGAGCTGGCCCTCGCCCGGCATCCCCGGGTGCGCGAGGCGGCGGTGGTCGACCGGGTCGAGGCCGGTAGCGGCCTGCGATACCTGGCGGCGTACTGGGTGGGCGAGGACGGCGACGGTCTCCCGCTCCCCGATGCCGAGACCTTGCGGGCCTTTCTCGGGGGGACGCTGCCGTCCTACATGGTGCCCACCGCGTGGGTCGAGCTGGACGAGCTGCCCAAGACGGCGAGCTTCAAGGTGGATCGCCGCGCCCTGCCCGAGCCGGAGGCGACCGGCGGCTTCGTCGAACCGCGTACCGAGCACGAGCGCGCCGTCGCGGAGCTGTTCGGCGACGTGCTGGACGTCGAAGGGGTGGGCGCCGGGGACGACTTCTTCGCCCTGGGCGGCCACTCGCTCCACCTCGTGCGCCTCCACAACGAGCTCCGCAAGCGATTCGCCCAGGTCCCCGGCCTGGCGGTGGTCGCCCGCAACACCCAGGTGTCCGAGCTCGCCCGGGTCCTCGAGCAGGCGGAGCAGGGCGAGCTCGCGGAGGGTGCGGGCCCGAGCGTGGACGAGCTGCGGGCGGCAGCCGTCCTCGCCCCCGAGATCGCGCCCGCCCCCGGCGCGGCGGAGACCGCCGCGTCGTGGCCCTCCGACGGCCGGCCGAGCCTCCTCACGGGAGCCACCGGCTTCCTCGGTGCCCATCTGCTCCACGAGCTCCTCGAGCAGACCCCGGGGCCGGTCCTCTGCCTGGTGCGGGCCGCCGACGACGCGGCCGCCCTCGAACGGCTGCGGAGCGCGCTCGAAGCCCAGGGCCTGTGGCGCGAGGCGCGGCGCGAACGGATCGTCGCGCTGGCGGGCGACCTGTCCGAGCCCCTGTTCGGTCTCTCCGAGGAGCGGTTCGCCGAGCTCTCCCACGAGCTCGGGGCGATCTACCACAACGGGGCCATGCTCGACCTCCTGCACTCGTTCTGGGACCTGGAGGCGACCAACGTCGGCGGCACGCGGGAGGCGATCCGATTGGCCTGTCTGGGGCGGCCCAAGCCCCTGGCCCACGTCTCGACCCTCTCGGTCTTCGACGGCGACGCCTATCGGTTCGAGGGCCGCCCGGCCCACGAGGACGATCCGGTCGACGACCCGACCGGGATCGGCGGCGGGTACGCCCAGAGCAAGTGGGTGGGCGAGCACCTGGTGCGCGAGGCCGGCTCCAGGGGACTGCCGGTGACCATCTACCGGCCGGGCGTCGTGGCCGGCAGCAGCGAGACCGGGATCACCAAGAACGACGGCTTCGGCAGCCGCCTCTTCCGGGGTTGCATCCAGCTCGGCCTCGCCCCCGAGTCGTGGCGGGGCCCGACCTGGGTGTCACCGGTCGACTTCGTCGCCCAGGCGATCGTCTGGCTCTCGCTCCAGCCCGAGCTCCGGGGGCGCACTTTCCATCCGCTGAACCCGCACACGACCACGGTCGAGAGCCTGCTCGATACCATCTGCACCCTGGGCTACCCGATCACGAGAGTGCCCTTCGCAGACTGGCGGAGGGCGCTGGCCGAGGCGGTCGAGGCGGGGGCGGACAACGCGCTCGGGCCGCTCCTGCCCCTGTTCCCCGTCCGGACCGACGACGAGGCCGGGGAGCCCCCGGGCGAGGAGGCTCCGGCGCCGCGCATCCATCACGAATACCAGCGGACGGTCCGGGCCCTGGAGGGCGGGCCGGTCGCCGCGCCCGGTCCCGAGGAGGAGCTGCTCGCCGCCTATCTGCGCGCCGCCATCGCCCGCGGCCTGCTTGCCGAGCCCTCGTCCGCCGCGGCGGAGCTCGAGGGCGTAGGTGGACGAGTGGCATGAGCTCCTGGCTCCACACCATCCGTCACCTGCCGGCCGACGAAGGGGAGAGCGGCTGGATCGCCACCTCGCCCGTGCGCCTGCCTTCGGCCCGGCGACTCGTGGGGTCCGAGCCGGCGGACTTCGCCGTTCTCGGCGCGGGCTTCACGGGCCTGGCGATCGCCCGGCGGCTGGCCGAGCTGCGGCCGGACGCGCGGGTGGTGGTGCTCGACGCACGCCGCGTCGGCTCGGGCGCTTCGGGTCGAGCCTCGGGCTTTCTGGTCGACCTGGTCGACTTCGTCAGCCGGATGAAGCCGGAGGCGCGTCGGCGCTACGTCGAGGTGGCGGGCGAAGGGATCGCGAGCCTGCGCCGCCAGGTGACCGATCACGGGATCGACTGCGCGTGGGACGACCGGGGGTGGGTGCGGGGCGCGGCGAGCCGCGCCGGGCGCCGGTTCCTCGATACCTATCCGCCGCTCCTCGACGAGCTCGGAATCGCTTGGGAGTGGCTCGACCGGAGCGCCATGGAGGAGGTGACCGGCACCAGCTTCTACCGCTGCGGCATCCGGCTCACCGGCTACCCCCTGGTCCAGCCGGCAGCCCTGGTGCGGGGCCTGGGCCGTGCCTTGCCCTCCCACGTCGACCTGTTCGAGGAATCGCCGGTCGAGGCGGTGGAGCGCAACGTCCGCTTCCATCTGACGACCGCGGGCGGGACGGTGTCGGCCGAGAAGCTCTTCCTGGCCACCAACGGATATACGCCGGCCCTCGGGTTCCTGCGGCGGCGGATCTTCCCTCTCTACACCTTCGGCAGCCTCACCCGGGTCCTGACGGCCTCCGAGCAGGCCGCCCTGGGAGGGGAGCGGGAGTGGGGCCTGCTGGCCATGGACCCCATGGGCTCGACGCTTCGCCGCACCCGGGACCAGCGGCTCCTGGTCCGCAACACCGTGCACTACACCACGCACCTGGGCACCGACGCGCGCTTGCGCGAGGCGATGCGCGGTCCGCACCGCCAGGCCCTCCAAGCCCGATTCCCCGGCCTCGCCGGGCTGGATTTCGAGTACACCTGGGGTGGCCTCATGGGCACCTCGATCAGCTACCGGCACTGGTTCGGCGAGCTCGAGGAGGGCCTCTACTCCTCCGCGGGCTTCACCGGCGCCGGCATCGCCATGGGGACGGCCTCCGGAGAACGGCTCGCCGAGCTCGCCCTCGGGCGCACGTCACCCAGTCTCCGAGCCTTGCTCGATCTTCCGCGCCCCAACCCCATGCCTCCGGAGCCGCTGCGCAGCGCCGGCGGCTGGGTGCTGGCGGCGCGGATGAACGCTCAAGCAGGAGCCTATCTGTAGGGAGCTCAACTGACTTCGGGAGTGCCGCAAAATGGATGAAGGAACGCAAAGGCACGACGGCCGCCGGACTTGGCCCCGTCCGACCTACGACCTGGTCGGGATCGGTTTCGGTCCGGCCAACCTGGCGCTGGCTGCGCTGCTGAGCGAGGAGGGGCAAGGAGAGGAGAGACTCGAGAGCCTCTTCCTCGAACGCCGGGAGGGCTTTGCCTGGCACCCGGACATGCTGATCGGGGGCACCAGGATCCAGCTCTCGTTCCTGAAGGACCTGGTGACCTTGCGCAACCCGCGCAGCCGGTTCAGCTTCCTCGCCTACCTCCAGGAAAAGGGACGGCTGGAGGACTTCGTCAACCTGCGGGAGTTCTTCCCCACGCGCCTCGAGTTCAACGACTACTACCGGTGGGTCGCCGCCCAGGTCCGCGGCAGCGTGCGCTACCGGCGCGAGGTCGTGGCGATCGAGCCGGTCCCCGAAGAGAGCGGGGGGATCGGACGGCTGCGGGTACGGGCCCGCGAGCTGGGCACGGGCGTGGAGGAGGACTACTTCACCCGCAACCTGGTCTTCGCGACCGGCGGCGTGCCCTACGTGCCCGAGGGCGTGGAGCTCGACCACCGGCGGGTGTTCCACTGCCGGGACTTTCTGGGCACCGTCCGGTCGAGCTTCCCGAAGCGCGACGCGCCCTACCGCTTCATCGTGGTGGGCTCGGGCCAGAGCGCCGCCGAGATCTTCCAGTACCTCTACACCAACTACCCGAAGGCGCGGGTGACGGCGGCCCTGCGGCGCTACGCCTACAAGCCGGCCGACGAGAGCCAGTTCGTCAACGAGATCTTCCACACCTCGACCGTCGACTTCCTCTACGACCTGCCGGGCGATCTGCGCCACTCGGTGATCCACGAGCACTACGACACCAACTACTCGGCGGTCGACCTGTCGCTGATCCGCGAGATCTACGCCGCTCTCTACGAGCGCAAGGTCCAGGGCGAGGAGGGGGTCGAGGTGCGAAGCCTCCTCGATCTGCGCGGCGTGAGCCGGCGGGGCGAGACGATCGAGGCGCAGTTCTACAACCGTGCCGAGGGACGGATGGAGACCCTCGAGACCGACGGCCTGATCCTCGCCACGGGCTATTGCCGGAACCGCCACCCGGCTCTGCTCGACGGCCTGGCCCCGTATCTCGAGACGGACGACGAGGGCGGCTACCGGGTCGAGCGGTCGTACCGCATCCACACGGCGCCCACGTTCCAGCCGCAAGTCTTCCTGCAGGGCTTCTGCGAGGACACCCACGGCCTCTCCGACACCCTGTTGTCGGTTCTGCCCGTGCGGGCGCGGGAGATCTTCGAGGCGCTCACCGACGACGGCGAGCCGGGCGCCGCGAGGTTCCAGGCGCCGGCTCAGGAACCGTTTCAACTGGCTGAGACCGGGGGGTGACGACCATGCGCATCCACAAGCTCGACCGCGAGAGCTTCACCGAGGCCTTTGGTATCCGTTGCCGCCAGATCTTCCCGTCGGAGGAGTCGGGCCAGACGCCGTTCAGCGCGCTCTGGAACCTGGTCCCCCCGGCCGGCGCCACCAGGCTCCATCGCCACCACGAAGGGGAGACCTTCATCGTCGCCCAGGGCCGCGGCACCATGACCGACGGCGAGCAGAGCCACGAGGTGGAGGCGGGCGACGTCGTCTTCATTCCGCCGTTCACCGAGCACTCGCTGGTCAACGGCTCGGACGCCGAGGAGCTCCTCTTCCTCAACGTCTACTGGGAGGACATGAAGCTCCTCTTCGCCGGTGGCTCGGCCGCCCCGGCCGAGAGCCAGGCCCTCGAGGCCGGAGAGCGGCGGCGCGTCCTGGTGTTCGGATCGCCGCCCAACCCGAACGGTGACCTGCACCTCGGCCATCTCGCCGGCCCCTACCTCTCCGCCGACGTCTACACGCGCTACCGGCGGATGCTCGGCGACGACGCCTACTACGCCCTGGGCACCGACGACAACCAGGTCTGGACCGCCGCCAAGGCCGAGCAGGAGGGCGTCGAGGCCCAGGAGCTCGCCGACCGCTACGCCGGCGAGATCCACGAGACCCTGCGCCGGGCCCAGGTGGAGGTGGACTGGTTCTACCGGCCAAACCGGTCGCTCCACCACCGGCAGCTGGTGCGAACCATGGTCGAGCGCCTGTGGGCCGACGGCCACTTGGTGGCGCGGGACGCGCCGGCCCTGGTGTGCGAGCGGTGCGACCGCTACCTCTTCGAGTTCTATGTCACCGGGCGCTGCCCGCACTGCGGCAAGCCGTCCTGCGGCAACGCCTGCGAGGAGTGCGGCCGGCCCAACCGCTGCGTCGACCTCGTCGATCCGGTCTGTCGCACCTGCGGTGAGACCCCGGTGGTGCGGGATGTCCGCCGCCTGTTCTTCCCCCTGGAGCCTCACCGCGAGAGCCTGGAGCGCTACCTGGCGGAGGTGTCCATGACCACCGCCCACCGCTCGTTGTGCCGCACGATGCTCGAGGCCGGTCTGCCCGAGGTGGTCTCGTCCCACCCCACTCCGTGGGGGATTCCGGTGCCGGTCGAAGGGTTCGAGGGCCAGTCCGTGTCGGCCTGGCTCGAGATGGCCCCCGGGTACCTCTCCGGGAGCTGGGACCTGGCCGATCACCTGGGCCGCGACGACGGCTGGCAGGCCTTCTGGCGCTCCGGCGACGAGGCCGAGGTGGTGCAGTTCTTCGGCTTCGACAACGGCTGGAACCACGGCCTCCTCTACTACGCCGTCTTCCGGGCCTACGACCCGGAGACCCGGCCGCCCCGGGCCATGGTGGCGAATCAGCTCTATCGCCTGGACGGCAGCAAGTTCTCAACCAGCCGGGGCCATGCGGTCTGGGCGCGCGACCTCCTGGAGACCGCCTCGCCCGACGCCGTGCGCTGCTACCTGGGCTACACGGCGCCCGAGGTGGAGCAGACCAACTTCTCCATGTCCGAGTTCGACGCCTTCGTCGAGGGCGAGCTGGTGGGGCGCTGGGAGGGATGGCTTCGAGAGCTGGGGCGGAAGGTCGAGGCGGTCTACGGCGGCGAGGTGCCCGAGGCCGGCACGTGGACCGACGCTCATCGCCGCTTCCTCGACGTTCTCAAGGCGACGGCCGATGACGCCGCAGCGGCCTACCGCGCCGAGTCGTTCTCTCTGCAGCGGCTCAGCCGGGTGTTGATCGAGCTGGTGCGCCGGGCGCGGGACTTCGGCCGGGCCGAGGACGCCTGGGGGTGGAGCGCCGCGACCAAGGACGAGCGGCGGACCGGGGTCGCCCTCGAGCTCGCGGCGGCGAGGACCCTGGCGCTCGCCGCCGCCCCGCTCATGCCCGGCTTCGCCCATCGACTGTGGCGTGCTCTGGGCTACGAGGGCTCGGCCGACGACCTCCGGTGGGAGACCGAGCCCGGCTTCGTTCCCGCGGGGCAAGCGCTCGGATCTCTCGACGCGGCCTGGTTCCCGGTGGCCGAGAAGCGGGTGCCACAGATGGTCTGAGCGGGTGCATCTCCGGGGCGAAGCGCCCAATGTCGTCCCCCGTGGGAGCGTCGGGCGCACTCAAGAGTAGAAGAGAGATTACAGAAAGCTCCTTATTATACTTTAGCAAAGGGAGAAAATTGATGAAAGCGACTGAATTCTTTCGGTCTCCGAGGTTCGTGGTCAGCTCCTTGGTCCTCGCCCTGCTGGCGGTCTCCTGGTGCGCTCCGGCGCTCGCCGACGGCGGCGTGGTCCTGACGGACGTCACCAACCAGGCGGGGATCGTCTACGACCAGACTCCGCCTTACCGCAACGCGGTGCGCATCCAGCGCCTCCAGCAGCTTCCGGTGCCGATCGCGGACTACTTCTCGATGATCCAGCCCTACACCCCGATGAAGCCGCGAGGGGCACCAGGTGTCGCGATCTTCGATTACGACAACGACGGCGACCTGGACATCTACGCGACCAACGGGCCGGGCACCCCGAACAGCCTGTTCCAGAGCCAGTTCGCCCAGACCGGCCAGCTCACCTTCGTCGACGTGGCCGCTTCGGCGGGCGTGGAAGCCACCGGCCAGCAGAGCACCGGCGTGTGCTACGGCGACATCGACAACGACGGGGACGAGGACCTCTACGTCATCGCCACCGCCGAGCCCAGCGTCCTGTTCGAGAACAACGGCGACGGGACGTTCACCGACATCACGGCCTCGGCCGGCGTCGCGGGCCCGAGCCGCGACGCGGCGAGCTGCTCCTTCGGCGACATCGACGGCGACGGGCTCCTCGACCTGTTCATCGCCAACACGTTCACCGACTGGACCCAGCGCGAGCCCCTGTACTTCTCGGGTCTCTACCCCTACTTCGAGCACAACGTCCTGTTCCACAACGACGGCGGCAACGTCTTCTCCGACGTGAGCGCGAGCTCGGGGATGGAGGACCCGGCGAACATGAACTGGCCGGGGACCACGGGGGCCTCGTACACCTGGGCCGGCACCTTCGTCGACATGGACGGTGACGGCGACCAGGACAGCATCTGGGCCGACAGCCAGGGCGCCGGGGCGACCACGCCCCAGGAGCACCGGGGCTGGATCCGGTTCTTCGAGAACGACGGCACCGGCCACTTCACCGACGTGACCCAGGCCAAGGGGCTCGACGAGGACGGCGGCTGGATGGGCCTGTCGTTCGGCGACGTCAACTGCGACGGTCGCATGGACCTGTTCGCCACCAACTTCGGCGACTACATCACCTTCGGCGCGCCGATCCGCTCGCGGGTCTGGATCCAGAACGCCGACGGCACCTTCAGCCACGGCGGCCCGAACGTGGCCGACGTCTTCGGCTGGGGCAACTCGATGTTCGACCTCGACAACGACGGGGACGCCGACGTGCTCTACCACGGCGGCGTGGACATCAACCAGATCATCTCGCTGGAGAACCCCGGGGTGATCCTCCGCAACGACGGCCTGTGCTCCGGGGACATGCAGATCGACCTGAGCGTCATCCAGCGCGATCACCGCTACCGCAACGTCCAGGGCGTGGCCACCGGAGACCTGAACGGCGACGGCTTCATGGACTCGGTCTCGGTGTCGAACCACGACGTGACGCCGGGCCAGCCCGTCGCCCTGCCGATGACCCTCCTGACCGGCGGCCCGCTGGGCTCGCCCCTCGACTCGGTCGCCCTCTTCCAGCTCATCGTGACGTCTTCGATCGTCCCGGGCAACGAGGCGTGGCTCTACCCGGGCCTCGACCTGCCCGACGGCTCGCTGTCGCTCGAGCTCAACAGCGGCAACTCCAACAACTGGATCAAGGTCCGCACCCGCGGCAGCATCGGCACCCTGCCTGACGGCAAGGTCAACCGCGACGGGATCGGGGCGATCCTGAAGTTCACGCCGCACAAGGGGCCGACCTCCATGCAGCCGATCCTCGGCGGCTCGAGCTACGCTTCCGAGAACGCCCTCGAGGTCGGCTTCGGCCTGGGTTCGGCCGACAAGGGCGACCTCGAGGTGGTGTGGCCGGGCGGCGTCAAGAACCGGCTGCGCAACGTCGAGGCCGGCTCCACGGTGCTCTTCCCCGAGATCCCGTGCAGCTACGACGGGGCGTGGGCGAGCTATCAGGCATACCACGAGTGTGTCACCGACGCCCTCGACGGCCTCGTCGCGGCCGGAGTGATCACCGACGACGACCGGGGGCCGTTCCTCTCGGGCGCCATCGACGGCTACAACGACACCCACTGACGAGGTCGAGCCAGGCTCCGCCCGAGGCTTCGGGCGGAGCCTGGACGCCTCACCCCCCCCCTCGTCTCCACCCCGGGCCCTCGCCGGCCCGCGGCCTGCGACCTCTTACGGGCCCGGTGGAAGATCTCTCAGCCGGAGCTCTCTTCCTCGACCCGCCCGGCCACCTGCTCCTGGAGGGCCCGTAGGGCGGGGCTCACCGCGACCGGGTAGGCCGGCTCCGCGTCCTCGAGCCCCCGAATGCGCGCGGGCAGGGCGGCCATCTCGCGGCGGGCCCGCTCACGGGCGTCGTCCAGGCTCTCGCGGCCGGCCGCCAGGCGTTCACCGCCGGCCATCACCTGGACCAGGAGCGGGCGGCCGGGAAGGCTCTCGTCGTGGCGGGCGACCACGTCGCCGGTCGCCTCTCCGCCCCGCTCGGTCCGGAAGACCTGCTTTCTCCCCGGCAGGATCCGCTTGCCGGGCGAGAGCTTGAGACGCCCCTTGCCGGCGTAGGCGGTGAGCTTGTAGGCCATGTCGAGGTCGGGCGCGTCGCTCGAGACGCCCATCCGGGTGCCCACGCCGAAGCCGTCGATGGGCGCCCCCGAGGCCACCAGCCGGGCGACCCGGTGCTCGTCGAGCCCGCCGCTGGCGAAGATCTCCACCCCCTGGAGCCCGGCCTGGTCGAGGATCTCCCGTGACGCCTTGGCCAGCTCGGCCAGGTCGCCCGAGTCCAGGCGGATCGCCCGCACCCGGAACGCCTCGCCCAGCTCACCGGCGAGCGCGGCGACGTGGCGCACCCCTTGGAGGGTGTCGTAGGTGTCCACCAGCAGCACCGTCTCGGGGTAAAGGACGGCGAACTCCCGGAAGGCCTCGAGCTCGTCGTCGTGGGCCTGGACGTAGCTGTGGGCCATGGTACCGGTGATCGGCACCCCGTAGACCTTGCCGGCGAGGACGTTGCTGGTGCCGGCGAGGCCGGCCACGTGGTACGCGCGGGCCCCCTTCATGGCCGAGTCGGTGCCGTGCATACGCCGGAGGCCGAAATCGACCACCGTCCGGCCGCGGGCGGCGTGGGCCACCCGGGCCGCCTTCGAGGCGAGGACGGTCTGCAGGTGGATCTGGTTCATGAGGAAGCTCTCGGCGAGCTGGGCGACCGGCAGGGGTGCCACGACCTCGAGCAACGGTTCGTCCGGGAAGACCGGTGTGCCCTCGGGCAGGGCCCAGACGTCGCCGTCGAAGCGTAGCTCGGAGAGCCATCCGAGGAAGTCGTCCGAGAACTGCGAAGGCTGGCCTTGGCGGGCCAGAAACTCGAGGCTCTCGGGGCCGAAGCGCAGGGTCTCGAGGTAGTGGAGGGCGTCGCCGAGGCCGCAGGCCAGACAGAAGTTTCTTCCCGCGGGCAGGTTGCGGAAGTAGAGGCTGAACACCGCCTCCCGGTCCATGCCTTCGCGCCGGTAGGCCTGGACCATCGTCAGCTCGTAGAGGTCGGTGAAGAGAGCCGCGTTGGTGTCGTCGACCCACGGAGCCTCGGTGGTCATGACGAGTCCTTTCTGCTCTCGCTTCGGCCGCGCCCGCCGGCCGTCACGGAAGCCGGTCGAGCGCCGCCGCGCCCACACCGACCAGGTCGCGCACCTCCGCCATCGTCTCGCGAGCGATGACCGAGGCGCGTTCGGCGCCGTTCCGAAGCACCTGGCGGATCTCTTCGTCCGAGAGCTCCGCCCGCCGCTCCCGAATCGGGGCGAGCGTCGCCTCCAGGTGGTCCCGGACCGCCTTCTTCAGGTCGCCGTACATGGGCTCGCCCGAGCGGTAGCGCTCGAGGTTCGCCTCGTAGACCTCCTCGGGGGCGGTCATGCGCAGGAGCAGGAACAGGCTCTCGACCCCGGGGCTCATCTCACCCTCCGCGGTGCCGCCCACGTCGGTGACCGCCGAGCGGAGCTTCTTCCAGGTCTCCTTGGGGTCTTCCATGAGGCCGATGTAGTGCCCTGGCCCCAGGCTCTTGGACATCTTCTTGGTGGGGTCGGCGGGCGACATGATGCGGCGCGCCGGCGAGAGGTAGGGCTCGACCTCGGAAAAGTAGTCGCGGCCCACGACGTTGTTGAAACGCCGGCCGATGCGGCGGGTGAGCTCGAGGTGCTGGACCTGGTCCTCGCCCACGGGCAC
>CAZIIB010000012.1:18911-20131 GCA_964539125.1 uncultured Thermoanaerobaculia bacterium
CGTCCTGCATCCGGACCCAGTTCTGGATGGCGCCGAAGTAGTTGCCGATGTGGAGCTGGCCGGTGGGCTGGATGCCGGAGAAGACGCGCGGTTTCATGCTTGGGGCTCCTTGTTTGAGGAGTCGGAAGAGTATCAGGCGGCGGCGGTGGTTGGAACGGGGTTGGAGTAGCGACGGCCCGCGACGCGGCGGGGTTTCGGCGGCGGACTGCGACCGGCGAAACCCCGCCGCGCCCCGGGCCAGCGTGAACCGGACTTCTGGGCTGCCCCTCCCGCGCTGGCGGTGGGGGATGGGGGTATGGGCGGGGTCGGCCGTTGGGGCCTGCGTGAACCGGACTTCTGGGCTGCCCCTCCCGCGCTGGCGGTGGACTGGGGGTGGAAGAACGGGGTCGGCGCCCGACAAACTCTCGAGGTCGCCGAGCTCCGCCGCGGTTGGCCGAACGGCTCCTTCAGCGCCGAACGGCAGCGCTCCCGCCCGGCGTTCTAATGCTTTCCCAGCAGTAGCAGGACCGCGAAGACGATCACCATCACCGTCACCACTCCCTTCACCCACTTGTGGCCTTTGAGGACCGTCAGGCGGACCCCTACGAGGCCTCCGGCGAAGTTGCCGGCACCCAGGACCAGGCCCGGGAGCCAGTCGACCTTGCCCTCCGCGGCGAAGATGGCGAGGGCGAGGATGGTGAAGAGCAGCGCGGTCAACACCTTGATGGCGTTGCCCCGCACCAGGTCAAAGCCGGCGAAGGACAGGACCGCCAGGATCAGGAACCCGACCCCGGCCTGGACGAAGCCCCCGTAGATCCCGACCAGGAAGAAACCCGCCGCCAGCACCACCAGCTTGCCACCCGACGGCTTCGGCGGCGTGGTGCCCTCCGCGAGCTTTCGGCTCGAGCGGTCGAAGAGGCTCCACAAGCTGATCGCCACCATGAGGAAGGCGAGGATCTTGCGAAACGCCTGGTCGCTCACCTCCAGGGCCGCCCAGGTGCCGAGGGCGGCGCCGAAGAGGGCGGGCACCGTGGCCACCAGCGCCCATTTCCAGGCGAGGACCAGGTGGCGGTGGAAGCTCCAGACGGCGCCCACGTTCTGGAGCAGGATGCCGACCCGGTTGGTGGCGTTGGCCACGGTCGCCGGCAAGCCGGCGAAGATGAGCACCGGCAGGGTGAGGAATGATCCCCCGCCGGCGATCACGTTGAGGGCGCCGGCGACGGCGCCGGCGGCGAAGAGGG
>CAZIIB010000013.1:0-19234 GCA_964539125.1 uncultured Thermoanaerobaculia bacterium
GGCTGGTATGGGCGGTGTTGTTGACCCGGGCGATGTCGGGGATGCTCTTCGGGGTGGAGCCGCTGGATCCGGAGGTGTTCCTGGTGGTGGCGGGGCTGCTGGCGGTGGTTGTGCTGGCGGCGACGGCGATCCCGGCGCGGCGGGCGACCCGGGTGGATCCGGTGGTGGCGCTGGCGGCCGAGTGAGACGGACCGGGGGTCCCGCCCTTGCGAACGGTGCGCGCTGCTCGTGAAACGCTGGAACGTCGGCGCGCACCTCGGCTTCGCCTCGCCCCGGAAGGTCATGGGCTGCCCATCGGGGTCGCGCCGGCTCGGCTCAGACGTCGCCGGGCGGGACCCCCGGCCCTTCGGGGTCGGACCCTTCGGCAATGCCCTCCGGGGTCTCGGCGACCTCAGGCACCGGGATCGGGTTCCTGGAGTTCGCCCCTCCGCGGCCAAGCCTGCGTTCCCTTTTCAACTTGTCATCCCGACCGTAGGACCGGGCGCCTCCCGGTCCGGAGTGGAGGGATCTGGGGGCGGGCGCCCTGGCGGCGGAAGGTTTGACTCACCGCCAGTACTGCTCTTGCTGTCGCTCGGTCGGGATGGCGATGGCGATGTCCTGTTCTCGGCCGAGGCGCTCCCTGCCCTGGCGGAGCTCGTCGAGGACCGCGACCATGGCGCCGTAGGGGGCGCTGGGGTCGGTCTTGACGATGACCGGTTTGTCGGGGTTCCGCTCGAGGCGCGGGCGCAGGTACTCGAGGAGATCCACCAGGTCGAGCGGTCTCGAGTCGACGAGGAGGTGGCCGTCGGCCTGGACCTCGACCAGGACCGACTCCACGGGATCGATGTCGACGGGGTGGTCGGGTCTCTTGGGCAGGCCCAGGTCCAGGCCCTGGGTGGCGGTGAAGGTGGCGGTGAGCATGAAGTAGATGACCAGCAGGAACGCCACGTCCGCCATCGACGACGTCGGGATGTCGCCGGCAATCTCCCGGGTCCGCAGTCTCATGGAAGCCTCCGCCAGTGGCTGGTCATGCCCGAGTAGACTCCGAGGGCGGCGGACGAGTTCCTCGGAAGGCTGGTCGTGGGGGACTCGAGACTAGGGGGCCGCGCACCTCGGGACGAGGAGACGCCATGTCCAGGCTTCGCTTCAATATCTCCATGTCCCTCGACGGGTTCGTCGCCGGGCCGGAGCAGAGTGTGGAGAATCCCCTGGGGATCGGGGGGATGCGGCTGCACGAGTGGGTGTTTCCGCTCGCGGCGTGGCGGGAGGCGCACGGGCTCGCAGGCGGCGAGGTCGACGCGAGCTCGGCGGTGGTCGAGGAATCGATGGTGGGGCTCGGAGCCGCCGTTCCACCACCCGGTCTTCGTGCTCACCCATCACCCTCGCAAGCCCCTCGCTCTCGACGGCGGGACGACCTTCACCTTCGTGACCGACGGCATCGAGTCGGCCCTGGAGCGGGCGCGCGAGGCGGCGGGCGGCCGGGACGTGGCCCTCGCCGGCGGGGCGAACGCGGCGCGGCAGTACCTCGCGGCGGGGCTCGCCGACGAGATGGAGATCCACCTGGTACCGGTCCTCCTGGGGAGCGGCGAGCGGCTGTTCGCCGGCCTCGGTGACGACCTCCACGGCCTCCGGCTCGTCCGGACCGTCGCCGCGCCCGGCGTGACCCACCTCAAGCTCATCAGGCCCTGAGTCACCGAGAGGCTCCCACTTCAAGCTGTGCCAGCCACGGCACGCCCTGACGCTTTGGGCCACCAGGGTGGCGATGCCTTTCCTGGTTTCTGGAGTCCCCGTACATCCAGACCTGTAAGAAGTACCGCATTTGCTATAATGCACACTCAACCCGAGGCACGGGCTCTCGGGCCTCTATCCGAGCCACTCCTCCCCGCAACCGTGAGGAGAGTCATGTACCGAACACACGCAGTACTCATCCTGTTGGCCACCGCGCTCTTGGTCGCCGCCATGGCGCCCGGCGCCGCCGCCCAGACGACTCAGGCGGGTGACGCGCCCTTCGTCTCGTTCATGCCCACGCCCCAGAGTGTCTTCCTCCAGAAGTCCGACCAGTTCCCCGGCTTCGGCAACGCCCTGGTCTTCGTCGACCTGGACGACGCCGGGGTCGCCGCCCTCAAGGCCGCGACCGGTCGCGACGACTTCATCGTCCTCGGAGACGAGGGAGACCAGGTCATCCTGCGCGACGACGCGCAGGGAGGGGACCAGGTGGCGGGAGATCTCGAGTACACCGGCGTCGTCACGGTCGACGAGGCCGACCTCGCCGCCCGCGGGGACCAGGATGCCGCGAACGCGGCCATGGGCTCGACCATCCCGGTCTTCGACGGCCGCGTCATGACCGGCATGGAGGCGGCCCAGCCCTTCGACTCCGACGGCTTCGCCGCCGGCAATAAGGTGCAGCTCGTCGAGCCCGTGGAGCTGCTCTCCACTCAGATGCCGACGACCAAGGCCCTCAAGGTCCATCTCGGCGGCAAGATCGTGTCGCTGCCCTCCGCCAGCCACGGCAACGTGTTCCAGGACAAGGTGCTGATGATCACCGACCCGGGCGTGGTCCAGGACCCCGGCCGAACCTTCGACCCGTGCACCGGCGGCAACCCCAACGGTGTCTGGACCTTCAAGCACCTGGTCACCGAGATGGCCAACCAGCCCGTCTCCGGCATCGACCCGGCCGTCTTCGCCGAGCAGTGGCTGGACCACTGGCTCAGCAACCAGACCATCAACACGTTCACCGTCCCGGCGCGACCCAACATGAGCTCCATCCTGAGTAGCTGGCCGCGCAAGTCGGACGGCACGCTCGACCTCGACCGGTCCCCCCTGCGCCTGCTGGCCATCGTCTCCCGCCTGGACTTGGCGACGGTTCGCGGCGGCGGCTCCGGCTACGTCACGCGGACCGGTGACTTCCTCGACGGCGGCGAGGCGCGCTTCATCTTCGGCTTCCTCGACGGCTGCACGCCGCTGCCCTTCTCGGTCATCTTCGAGTTCCGGGTGCCCAAGTGCACCTGCACCGCCGTCCGGGGCTGGGCGCGCCAGTGGATCTCCCTGAACAACTACACCCTCGGCTCGTCCACCTACAACGCCCACCTGGAGCGCATCACCGAGCAGTTCGTCCGCGCCGGGGCCGCTCCGACCCGTCCCAACGGCTCGGCGATCGGGCAGGTGCGCACCGACGAGACGTTCCTCTCCTCGCCCTGGGAGCTGCGCGAGTTCCAGCTCGACCAGAGGTTCTTCAGCTTCCTCCACGAGAAGACGTCGGCGGACACGCCGGACAACAGCTTCAACGGCACCCCGGCATTCGCCGACTGGGTGCGCGGCGGGATCATCCCCGGCCTTCCCAACAACGTGCCGAAGGTGCCACTGATCTTCGCGCCCCACGGCAACTTCCTCGGCGCCCACCCCCAGGAGCCCACGGCGGGCTTCTTCTGGGACGAGCCCGGCCTCGCGGTCTGCACCAACGCCCTGGAGCGCGAAGGGCGCTTCACGGCCTCGATCAACTCCTGCAACGGCTGCCATTCCGGCGAGACCGGCACCCAGTTCGTCCAGGTCGATCCCAGCACGCCGCTCGGCATGCCGGCCTTCCTGTCGGGCTTCCTCACCGGCATCACGATCAACGACCCGGCCCTGGCCGCCCGGGGCTGCGGCCCCTTCATGCGCCACTTCGACGACCTCGACCGGCGGGAGCTGGACATCCGGAGGAAGGCGCGCATGAGCTGCTTCCGAGCCCATGCGATCAACGTCTCCCTCGTACGGGCGAGCCTGAGCTCCAGCGGCAAGCTGCCGCCCAGCCTCTTCGGCACCGAGACGCCCGATCCGCCGGAGGACCAGGTCCCGATCACCTTCGATCCGCTGATCGAGAACTTCGTCACCCAGGTCCACTGATCTGACTGCCGTGCGGGCGCTCCGGCGCCCGCAACGCCCGGACCGGGGCCGTCCCGAGTCGACCCCGGTCCGGGCGCCCTTCCCGTCCCGATCTCGTGAGGCTCGTGGGGCTCCGGGCTCTCGGGTCACCGCCCGTGCTACCCTGCGGCTCGCCCATGATCTCCGCACGCGAAGCCCTCGGTCGCCTCGCCGAAGGCAACCGGCGGTTCGCCGCCGGGTCGCCCAGCCGGTGCGCCGTCGCCGGGGCGGAGCGGCGCGAGGAGCTCGTGGCCGGCCAGGAGCCGTTCGCCGTCATCCTGGGCTGCGCGGACTCGCGGGTGCCGGCGGAGATCGTCTTCGACCAGGGCCTGGGTGACCTGTTCGTCATCCGGGTCGCCGGCAACGTGGTGGCGCCCTCCCTGGTGGGCAGCGTGGAGTACGCGGCCGAGGTGCTCGGCACGCGCCTCGTCGTGGTCCTCGGCCACTCGGGCTGTGGCGCCGTCCAGGCCACCCTCGCCGAGCTCGAGCGCCCGAGCGCGGACCGCTCCCCCAACCTGGGCTCCATCGTCGACCGCATCCGGCCCTCGGTGGAGACCCTTCTCGAGACCGACCTCCGGTGGGATCGGGAGGCCCTGCTCCACCACGCCGTGCGGGCGAACGTGCGAGCCTCGGCCGACCACCTGCGCCACGGATCCCGGATCCTCGAGGAGCGGATCGAGCGGCACGGGCTCCTGGTCGTCGGCGCCGAGTACTCCCTCGAGACCGGGGAGGTGGAGGTCTTCGACGGGCTGCCGGCCGGTGGGTGAGGCGAGCGCCCGGCGGTCGCGCGGCGCGACCGGGGTACGATGGCCCCGCGGAGCCACCGCCACGAGAGACAGGGCGACCCGATGCTCAGGGCGATTCCCAAAGGCTGGTTCTCCTGGGACTTCACCGTCGTGGACGAGGAGTCCGGGCCGGTGGCGGAGATCGACGTCTCCACCTGGCGGGAGAAGGGGCTCCTGACAGTGGACGGCGTCGGCTACGAGGTCTTCCGTGAAGGGCTGATGAGCGGTGCCTTCCTCCTCAAGCAAGGCGACTCGCTGCTGGCGCGCGCGGAGAAGCCGAGCGCCTTCCGGCGCACGTTCCTGATCGACTACAGCGACCGCCACTACACGCTCCAGGCGCGGTCCTTCTGGCGCCGGGAGCTCGTGCTGCTGGACGGTTCCCTGGAGGTCGGCTCGCTCGCTCCGGAGGGCGCGTTCAGCCGCCGGATGAGAGTCGACCTGCCGGAGGAGCTGCCGCTTCCCGTGGAGGTCTTCCTCGTCTGGCTCGCCGTCATCCTCTGGAAACGCGCGTCTGAAGCCGCCGCCACTACCGCGGCGGCAGGAGCTTCCTGACCATGACCACCCTCGCCAACGTCGTCGTCGGCCTCGTCGCGCTGCTGCACCTCTACTTCCTGGTCCTCGAGATGTTCCTGTGGGACAAGCCCGCCGGGCTCCGGGCCTTCGGCCAGAGCCGGGAGGCCGCGGCGGCCTCGAAGGTGCTCGCCGCCAACCAGGGGCTCTACAACGGCTTCCTGGCGGCGGGTCTCGTCTGGGGGCTCTGGCTGGGCCCGAGCGGCACCGCCGTCAAGGTGTTCTTCCTCGTCTGCGTCCTCGTCGCCGGCCTCTTCGGCGCGGCGACCGCCAGCCGCAAGATCCTCTACGTCCAGGCCCTGCCGGCCGCCGTCGCGCTCGTCCTGCTCTGGCTCTCGTAGGCCGGACGCCGACCTACCCGACGACCCGCAGCTTGGCGTGGCGGTTGAGCTCCTCGTCCGCCGCGGAGAGGGCGAGGTTGGCCGGCAGCGGCGCCAGGTCGAAGCCCCAGGTGCGCCGGCGCAGGTGGGCGTAGTCGCTCGCCCGGTCCCGGCGGACCCGGCCGATCCCCCCGGCCATGGGGTGGTCGCCGGTCCGCGCCGCGAGCCGAGCCTGGACGGCGTAGCCGGCGACCGAGGCGAGCTTGCCGCGGGTGCGGAAGTCCGGTCGTGCGCGGGCCGTCCTCGCGAGCCGGCGGGCCACCCGGCCCGGCCGGTAGTACTCCCGGTAGCAGCGGAAGAGCAGCTCCCGCCAGCGCTCGGCGGAGAGCTCGGGGTGGCGCCAGGTCACGCAGGTGCCGTCGAAGCGGTCGAGGTTCCGTTCCGTGATCCGGCCCGCGGCGCGGAGCTCGTCGTACTGGTCCGTCCCCGGGATCGGCGTCAGCAGGTAGAAGGAGGCGACCTCGGGATCGAGCTCCTCGAGCTTCGCGAGGTGGCCGAGGATCGTCTCCTCGGTGTCGGCGGGGAAGCCCAGGATGTTGGAGAAATGGGTGGTGATGCCGAGGCCGCGGCAGAGCTCGAGGATGCGGGCGTAACGCTCCGGATGGTTGTGCACCTTGTGGGCGCTGCGCAGCGCCGCCCGGCTGAACGACTCGGCGCCGACGAAGATCTGGAAGCAACCGGCCCGGGCGAGCAGGGCGAGGAGCTCCTCCTGCCGCTCCACCTGGGTGTCGCACTGGGCGAAGAAGGGCAGGCGCACCCGCTCCTCGATCATGGCCTCCAGGAGCGCGCGCGCCTCCGGATACTTGTTGAAGTTGTCCGAGGTGAAGATGACGTAGCGCACGCCCGCGGCCCGTGCCGCGCGCAGGCTCGCGAGCGTCGTCTCCACCGGCTGGCCTCGCACCTGGTGGCCGGCGATCTTGATCACCGAGCAGAAGTTGCACGCGTAGGGGCACCCCCGGGCCGGGTAGATGCCCAGGAAGGGCGCGGCGTAGCGGCGCAGGTCCCGGCGCGCCGGCGGCACCAGCACCGGCGGGTCGAGCCGCTCCTGCCAGCGGCGGTCGCCGCCGTAGACGGGCGCGAGCTCGCCCGAAGAGGCGTCGTCCAGAATCGCCGGCCAGACGAGCTCGGCCTCCGACAGGGCGAACGCGGCGCCACGCCCGTGGAGCTCGGAGGTATCGCAGGTCATGGGGTGCGGCCCACCGAGGACGCAGTGCTCCACCCCCCGGAAGCGGGCGAGCGCCGCCAGGTCCAGGGCCCGGTGGAGCTGGTGGCTTTGCACACCCACCAGGGCGAGCAGGGTGGAGCGCGCCGGATCGGCGCGGAGCAGATCGAGGTAGACGAGATCGCCGTGGACGTACTCGTCGATCGTCACGACCTCGCACGGCGCGCCACGGATCGCCTCCGGGGTCAGGCTCGCCAGGTGGACGAGGGTGCTGTTGGGCATGAAGCCGCGGCGAAAGCGCTCCACGAAGCCGTCGGCCGCGTACTTGCTCGGCTTCAGGATGACGACGCGCAGTGGTCTGGGAGGCGCCATGGCGGCGGCCGGCAGGGTCGGCGACCGGTCGAGGGTCCCATTGTGGCACGACCCTGTGCCACGTCCCCGTTGGTGCCTCCACCCGGAGGTGAGACACTGCTCGCCGGAGGTCTGCCATGAAGAAAGCTCGCTGGCTCACGTTCTCGGGCGCCGCGCTGCTGGCGCTTCTCCTCGCGGCCCAGGCGAGGCCCGCCGCCCGACCGTCCCCGAAGCCGCCCGCGGCTCCCGCTTCCCCGGGTCTGTGGCCGGTCTACGAGCAGTCGCTGGCGGGCGCCAAGTACATCGACCTGACCCACACGGTGACCCCCTCGATCCCGGTCTGGCACGGCTTCGGCCCGTCGCACTTCGGACCGGCCCTGAACCCGGCGAGCGGCAAGCCCTACACCTACGCCGAGGACGGCTTCGAGGCGACCCGCTACGACCTCGCCACCGAGAGCTGGCTGATGCACCACGGCTACACCCAGGCCGAGGGGGTGGCCCACCTGGACCAGGTGCCGGAGACCGGCTGCCTGGTGACCGTCGGCTACCCCAAGCTCCGGGGCGGGACGGGGGGCTACGCCCGCTACGTCGCCATCTGTCCGGCGGACTGGAAGTACGGCGTGTCGGTGGGGCAGGTCCCCGAGGCTCCCTTGCCGCGCAGCGACAAGGTCCTGGCGTGGGATCCGGCGCTGGGCGTCCGGGTGCGGAAGTAACCCCCGGCTCAGACTGCCAGGGAGGCGGGGCGGGGGCCCATCTCGCCGAGGATCCCGGTCATCGAGGCCAGCCGCTCGTCGCTCTCCCGGTGGGCGCGCAGGAAGGTCTCCGGGCGGCCCAGCACGGTGCCCATGCGCATCCCCTTGCGCAGAGCCTGGAAGGTCACCTGCCGGGTGGCCAGCGCGGCGAGGAGGCCGAGGTGGACCTTGAGCCGGCCGTGCTCGGCGTAGCGCACGTCCATGGTGTGCTTCCACAGACCACCGAGCTCGCGGTAGAACTCCTCGAGCGGCAGCCGGGTGGGCAGCACCGAATGGGTGATGTCGAAGAGCTCCCAGTCCTCGGTGACCACGTCGTCCTTGACCTCGTCCCACAGGTCGGTGCCGGGCAGGGGGGTGAGCACCGAGAAGCCGCTGTTGTACGCCCCGGTCTTGTCGATCCAGCGCTTGAGCTTGTCGAAGTCCTCGCGCTCCCAGGTCGGGTCGACGATGAAGTTCGGGGTGTAGCCCACGCCCAGGTCCTGGAGGATCTCGATCGCCCGGTTGTTGTTGGCGACGGTGTTCTTCTTGTTGACCGAGGAGAGGCCGGCGTCGTCGATCTTCTCGAGGCCGAGGAAGATCGTCATCTCGCCGCACTCGCGCCAGGTCTCGATGAGCTCGGGGAAGCGGGTGATGATGTCCGAGCGGGTCTGGATGGTGTAGTGCTTGCGGATGCCGGAGGCCTTGATCGCCTCGGCCAGCTCGCGGCCCCGCCGGACGTTCATCCAGAAGATGTCGTCGGTGATGAAGACGTTGGGCGCCTGGATCTGGGCGAGCTCGCGAACCACCCGCTCGGGCGACTTCTCGCGGAAGGTGCTCTCGTGGAACTTCCAGACCGAGCAGAAGTTGCACTTGAAGGGGCAGCCGCGGGCGGTCTCGAGGAGCGCCAGGGGGCGGCGCAAGCTGATGTAGTACTCGCCGGCGTACTCGGAGATCAGGTGGCGCGCGGGCATGGGGAGAGTGTCGATGTCGTCGCGCGTCGGCGCGTGGCCGGTGGCGACCGGGCCGCCCCGGCGGTTCAGCAGCAGGCCCGGGACCCGGGCCAGGTCCTCACCCCCTTCGTAGGCGGCGACCAGGGCCGGCATGATCTCCTCACCGTCGCCTACCGCCACCACGTCGATCGCCGGATGGAGGAACCACTCGGGATCGCGCGAAGCGTCGTGGCCGCCCACGACGATCAGCGCCTCGGGAAGCTCTTCCCGGACCCGTTTGGCGAGGCGCAGCAGGCGGAAGCGCTCGGTGGTGAAGTTGCACTGGAGGCCCACGATCGCCGGCTCGAAGGCGCGGGCCTTGGCCAGGCCGGGCTCGAAGCCGTCGATGCGCAGGTCGACGATGCGGCACTCGTGACCGTCCTGCTCGAGGCCTCCGGCCACGCACTCGAGCCCCAGAGGCTCGACGAACGTGATCATCTCCAGGCCGATGATCCCGCCCACGGGCGCCTTCAGAAAGGCGATCTTCATCGCCGCATCTGAACAGATCCGAGCGCCAGCCGTCAAATGCCCGCGCCCCGCGGCCTCGCGCACCTCGGCGGGCGCGGCTGCGCCCTGGTACTGTCTCCGGGTCGCGATCACCTCTCAGAAACCGAAGATCTCTTCACAGGATCCAGCGTCATGTTCATCGGTCACTTCGGCCTCGGGTTCGGCGCCAAGCGGGTGGCGCCCGCCGTCTCGCTCGGCGCCCTCTTCCTCGCCGCCCAGCTCGCGGACCTCCTCTGGCCCACCTTCGTCCTCCTGGGCTGGGAGCGGGTCGAGATCCAGCCCGGCGCCACGCGGGTCACACCCCTCGACTTCGTGAGCTACCCTTACTCCCACAGCCTCCTGGCCCTCGCCCTCTGGGGTGTGCTCGCTGGGGGCCTCTACTGGGCGCTGCGGCGGAGCCGGATCGGCGCCCTCACGATCGCGGGCCTGGTCGTCAGCCACTGGGTCCTGGACTTCGTCTCGCACCGCCCGGACATGCCCCTGACCTTCAGCGGCACGACGAAGGTCGGCCTCGGCCTCTGGAGCTCGCTGCCGGCGACGGTGGTGGTGGAGGGCCTCCTCTTCGCCCTCGGCGTGGCGCTCTACCTCCGCGCCACCGCGCCCCGCGACCGCGTGGGCCGCTTCGCCCTGTGGGGCCTGGTGGCCTTCCTCGCCGTCGTCTACCTCGCCAACCTGTTCGGGCCGCCTCCGCCCAGCGTGAGGGCCGTCGCCTGGTCGGCCGAAGCCATGTGGCTGCTGGTCGCCTGGGGTTACTGGGTCGACCGGCATCGGACGGCGCGCCTCCGCCAGGGCGAGCCGTCACGGCCCGCCACGGCGGACTGACATCCCGAGACGCGTCGACACGCAGACCCGGGAGGGCAGGATGGAGGTCACCACCTCTCCCGGAGCGCTCAGCCGTTCTGGTCGTAGGCCGCCCGGAGCAGGCGCTCGACCTCGGCGTCGACCTCGTCCGCCGAGGTGAGCGAGATCTTGTGGGTCGCCTGGCCGGGGGCGCTCGCCGGAACCAGGAGGTCCGACGCCGGAGGGTCGGTGTAGCGCAGCCCCACGTCCACCCGGCTGCGGGTCGCCGCCGCCACCGCCGCGAGCTGCCGGCGCCGCACGAACGGCACGTAGGTGCCGCGCGCCTCGGCCCGCACGTCGTCGCCCAGGTCCTCGAGCGCCGCGCGCACGGCGTCGAAGATCGGCCGCAACGGCGCCTTCGGGCCGGCGAACTGGCGGTCGATCGACTCCTCGATCGTCGGCGGCTCCCAGCCCGCGGCACGCGCGGCGGCGTGGGCGATGGCGTAGCGGGAGTTCTGGAGCACCCCGTGCTCCGCCTTGAGCCAGCGCCGGACCGCCTTCTGGTCCAGCGGATCGAGGCCGCTCGCGGCCACGAGCTCGACCCATTCCTCGACGGTGCGCCCGGTGCGCTCCTTCATCGAGTCGGTGACGGCGGCCACCATCTCCCGCGGTCCCTTGCCTCGTTTCATCGCTCGATCCTCCTTGAGTGATGGTGACAAGGGTACCCGACGGGGGCCGACGACCCGCCCGGAGGCCGTGCTACGCTGGCTTGGACGTGGGCAACCGGGCTCTCGGGCGGGCGGTGGAGTTCTTCGAGCGCCAGTTCCGGCGCCAGGTCGGCGCGGCCGACTTCGTTCTCAACCCGTTCGAAACGCGAGCTCTGGAGCATCTCCGGGGCGAGGTCCTCGACCTGGGTTGCGGGCTCGGCAACCTGAGCCTGGAGGCGGCACGGCGGGGCCACCGCGTGGTCGCGGTCGACGTCAGCCCGACCGCAGTGGCCCGGATTCGCGCGGCCGCCCGCCGGGAGGGCCTTCCGGTGGAGGCCCACGAGCGGGACCTCGAGCGGTGGGAGATCGATCGCCCGTTCGACACGATCGTCTGCATCGGACTGATCATGTTCTTCGCGCGGGTTCGGGCCCTCCGGATCCTCCGCGACCTCCAGGAGCACGTCCGTCCCGGCGGCCGGGCGGTGGTCAACACGCTCATCGACGGCACCACCTACATGGAGATGCTCGATCCGGCGGGCCACTGCCTCTTCGCGCCGGACGAGCTCGAGGAGCGCTTCGCCGGCTGGACGATCCTGGAGTCCCACCTCGAGACCTTCCCGGCGCCCGGGGGCACGCGCAAGGAGTTCGCCACGGTGGTCGCCGAGAGGCCGCTCGGACCCTCCTGAGGGGCGCCCCACCCGGGGGCGCTCGGCCCTCTCACCCGTTGGGGCGTGGCGTCTGCCGCCCGATGGGAGTATCAACGAAGGTCGGGAGGGAACCCCATGACCATCCGAGACGAAGAAGCCCTCGACTACCACGCGCGAGGCCGCCGTGGGAAGATCGAGGTGATCCCGAGCAAGCCCTGCATCACCCAACGCGATCTGTCGCTCGCCTACACGCCCGGCGTCGCCGTGCCTTGCCTGCGCATCGCGGCCTCGCCGGACGAGGCCTATCGCTACACCGCCAAGGGGAACCTGGTGGCGGTGGTCTCCAACGGGACCGCGGTCCTGGGCCTGGGTGACATCGGCGCCCTGGCCGGCAAGCCGGTCATGGAGGGCAAGGGCGTCCTGTTCAAGCGCTTCGCCGACATCGACGTGTTCGACATCGAGGTGGCGAGCCACGACCCCGAGGAGATCATCCGCACCGTGGAGCTTCTCGAGCCCACCTTCGGCGGCATCAACCTCGAGGACATCAAGGCCCCGGAGTGCTTCTTGATCGAAGAGCGCCTGAAGGCCTCGCTCTCGATCCCGGTCTTCCACGACGACCAGCACGGCACGGCGATCATCTCGGGGGCGGCGCTCTTGAACGCTCTCGAGCTGGTGGGCAAGCCGATCGGCGAGGTGAAGGTCGTCTTCAACGGCGCCGGCGCCTCGGGGATCGCCTGCGCCCGCTACTACCTGTCGCTCGGCGTGTCTCCCGAGAACCTGACGCTCTGCGACTCGCAGGGCGTGATCTACCGCGGCCGCACCGAGAACATGAACCCGTACAAGGAGAGCCTGGCGGCCGCCACCGGCGCCCGCACCCTGGCCGAGGCGGTCGAAGGCGCCGACGTCCTCGTGGGCCTCTCGGGCAAGGGGTGCTTCACCCAGGAGATGATCCGCTCGATGGCGCCGGACCCGGTGGTCTTCGCCATGGCGAACCCGGACCCCGAGATCACGTACGAGGAGGCCCGCGCCGCCCGCCCGGACGTGATCATCGCCACCGGCCGCTCCGACTACCCGAACCAGGTCAACAACGTCCTCGGCTTCCCGTTCATCTTCCGCGGCGCCCTCGACGTGCGGGCGACCGCCATCAACGAGGAGATGAAGCGCGCCGCCACCCGGGCGCTGGCCGACCTGGCCAAGGAGGACGTGCCGGACTCGGTGATGCGCGCCTACGGCCTGGACAAGCTCTGCTTCGGGCGCGAGTACCTGATCCCCAAGCCGTTCGACGATCGGGTGCTGATCTGGGAGGCGGCGGCGGTCGCCCAGGCGGCCATGGACACCGGCGTCGCCCAGCAGCCGGTCGACATCGAGCGCTACAAGGTCGAGCTCGAGCGCCGGCTGGGCAAGGCGCGCCACGTGCGCCGGGTGATGATCAACTGGGCCAAGCGCGACCCCAAGCGGGTGGTCTTCCCCGAGGGAACCGAGGAGAAGGTGCTGCGCGCCGCCCACGCCATCGTCGACGAGGGCTTCGCCCACCCGATCCTCCTCGGCGACCGGGACCAGATCCTCTCCCGGGTGGCCGAGCTCGGCGTTCACCTCGAAGGCGTCGCGATCGTCGAGCCGGGCGAGCCGTCGAAGCGGGAGCACTACGCCCAGGAGTACTTCCGGCTGCGCCAGAGGAAGGGCGTGACCCTGGCCGACGCCCGAGCCGCCATGTCCGACCCGTCGGTCTGGGGCCTGATGATGGTCCACCTGGGCGAGGCCGACGCCCTGGTGAGCGGCGTGGGCCAGCACTTCCCCGACGCCGTGCGGCCGGCGCTCCGGATCATCGGCAAGGACCCGGACATCTGCCGGGTGGCGAGCCTCTACGTGATGATGGTGGGTGACGAGGTCTACTTCTTCGCCGACCCGACGGTCAACGTCGATCCGACGGCCTCGGAGCTCGCCGACATCGCCATCATGGCGGCCGACGTGGCCCGCCGCTTCCAGGTCGAGCCGCGCGTCGCCATGCTCTCGTTCTCGAACTTCGGGAGCGCCCAGCACCCATTCGTCGACAAGGTGCGCGAGGCGACGCGCCTGGTACGCGAGCGCCGCCCCGATCTGATCGTCGACGGCGAGATGCAGGCGGACACGGCGGTGGTCCCCGGGCTGATCGACGAGCTCTACCCGTTCAGCACGCTGGCCGGCGGCGCCAACGTCCTGGTCTTCCCCGACCTCCAGTCGGCCAACGTCGCCTACAAGCTGGTCCAGCGCCTGGGCGGCGCCGAGGCGGTGGGGCCGGTGCTCATGGGCATGAGAAAGCCGGTCCACGTGCTCCAGCGCGGCTGCGAGACCAAGGACGTGGTGCACATGACGGCGATCGCCGTGCTCGACGCCCAGGAGCTCGCGGCGCGGACCCGGCCGGCTCCCGCCGAGACGCGGATCGCCGAGCCGGAGCCGGCCTTCGTCTGACCGGCCGGCCGGGATTCGACGGCGCGGGCGGGATCTCAGCCGCCCGCGCCGCGCCCCACCACGATCTCCACCCGCCGATTCCGCTGGCGGCCGGCGGCGGTCGAGTTGTCGGCGACCGGCCGGGACTCGCCCAGGCCCACCGTCGTCATCCGCCCCGCCTCGACCCCGTGGGCGGCGAGCCCGCTCTCGACCGCCCCCGCCCGGCGCTCCGAGAGCCGGAGGTTGTGGTCCTCCGAGGCGATCGAGTCGGTGTGGCCCTCGATCCGGATCGGCCGTCCCTTCATCTCGGCGAGCACTCCCGCCACCTCGGCGAGGGTGGCCTCGGCGTCGCTTCGGAGGTCCGCCGAGTCGAAGTCGAGGAGGATCGAACCGGGCAGGCGGATGGTCACCTCCGTGTCGCTCACCTTCGCCCCGAGGCGGGCCAGCCGGTCGTCGAGGCTCGCCTTGGTGGCAGAGAGTGTGCTGGCGAAGCCGGCCAGCCCACTGGTCCGATCGACCAGCGGGCTCATGCGCATGGTGAGTCGGGTCGTGCGCACGGTGATGGGGCTGGTCTTGTCCCGGTTCCATGCGGCGCCCACGGCCTGCTCGGCTCGCGCCTGGGCGTCCGGGGGTTCGGGGTCCTCCCACGGAATCAGCGCCGCTCTGGCCGGTGGCGGCGGCTCGGCCGATGCCGCCGGCACCTGCGCCGACTCCCGACCTCGGTCGGGGCTCGCCGAGCGGCCACTGTCCGCGGCCGGAGACGGCGTTTCCGTCGAGCGGCCACAGGCGGCTCCGGCCACCGCCAGGAGCACGACGGCGAGGGCGCCCAGGGTTCGCCAGGAGGGTTCCAAGGCTACTTGTCCGTGATCGGGACGTCCTCGAACGGCTCGGTCTGGGCCATGAAGACGGTCACCGTCTTGACTTCCGGTGGCGGTGCCGGAAACTTCGCCCAGTACCGCTTCATCCCGCCGGCGGGGACCTTCTCGTTGATGCCGCTCGTATCGCTGGCGACCCACTCGTCCTGGGAGGCGAGGGGTGCCGCCCCGCCCGCCTGCCCGCGCGCGGCCGGCGCCACGCCTGTCGCGAGCAGAGCGAAGGAGGCGAGGAGGACGAGGGTCCTCCAGGACCCCCGGAGGCAAGCCGATCGTCTATCGACCATGGCCTTGTCCTCGGTGGATGCCGATGCGGTCTCCCGGAGACGACGGGGTAGGATCGGACGGCGCCGCTAGTCGTGAGTTGTTGACCTCCACAGTCTACAACCGGTCCGGGCGCCGCGGGAGATGAGAATAGGTCCCGGGGGCCGGGCGTAGAGGAAGTGTGAACGGCGAGATGACCATCGCTCCGCGGCAGCCGCTGCCCCCGTCGATTCCGGCCGGGACCGAGCTGGTCCTGCGGGCTCGCTCGGGAGACCGGGAAGCCCGCGAGGAGCTCGCCCGCACCTTCGGCCGGCCGGCCTACCTGCTGGCCCTCCAGCTCCTGGGCAACCCGGAGGACGCCCGCGACGCCGCCCAGGACGGCCTGATGCGATTCTTCTCGCGCCTCGACCGCCTGGATCCGGGACGCCCGGTCAAGCCGTGGCTGCTCGCCATCGTGCGAAACGCCGCCCGCGACCTGGCCCGGCGCCGGCGCGTGCGCCAGGCGTCTTCCCTCGAGGGGGCGAACGAGGCCTTCGGGATCGAGCTGATCGACGCGGCTCCCGACCCGGAGACCCTGAGCCGCCGCGAGGAGCTCCGGAGAAAGGTCTGGCAGGCCCTGGGCGAGCTGCGGGAGCCCGAGCGCGAGATCCTGGTGCTGCGCGACTACCAGGACCTCTCCTACGCCGAGATCGCCGGCGTGCTCGGAGTCCCCGTGGGCACGGTGATGTCCCGGCTCCACCGGGCGCGGCGCTCGCTCGGGGCCCTTCTCGCCGAGGACTACGGAGGCCGACGGACGACGAACAGCGGAGAAGGAGGCGGCGAGCCATGAGCGAAGAGAGCCGCCGGCGCGGTTTCGACGAGGCGCTCCTGTCCGGCTACCTGGACGGCGAGCTGACCCAGGCCGAGGAGCAGCGCGTTCGGATCCACCTCGAGGACCATCCCGACGCGCGCGCGCTCCTCGACGAGATGCGCCAGACCCGGGAGGCGACGATGACCACCCGCTTGAAGGTGCCCGAGGACGTGCAGTGGGACGAGCGGCCCCGCGGGCCGTTCTCCCTCTTCAGCCGGCGTCTCGGCTGGCTGATGATCATCGCCTGGGCCGTCGCGGTGGCGGCCTATGGGATGTGGCAGTTCTTCACCTCACCCGACAACCTGGTCGAGAAGCTCGTCGCCGCCTCGGCGGTCTCGGGCTTCGGCCTGCTCTTCCTCTCGGTCTTCCTCGACCGGCTGCGCGACGCGAGGACCGATCGCTATCGGAGGGTCGAGAAATGATCGTCACCACCACCTCGGAGATCGCCGGCAAGAAGATCGTCCGCACCCTGGGAATGGTGCGCGGCAACACCATCCGCGCGCGCAACGTCGGCCGCGACATCATGGCCGTCATGCGCAACATCGTGGGCGGCGAGATCTCCGAGTACACGAAGCTCTTCGCGGAGTCCCGCGAGCAGGCGATCGACCGGATGGTCGAGGAGGCCGAATCGCTGGGGGCCAACGCGGTGATCGAGATGCGCTTCGCCACCTCGATGGTCATGCAGGCGGCCGCCGAGCTCCTGGCCTACGGCACCGCGGTGGTGGTGGAGGACGAGTAGGGGCGGCGAGCCGCGGCGGACGCTCTCGCGCTCAGCCCAGGCGCTCCTGGACCCGCCGGGCGAGCTGGCGTTCCTCGTCGCGCGGCAGGGAGAGCGAGGCCGCGAACAGCCCGAACGAGACCAGCTCGTGGAGGGCGTGCCGCACGATCTCCTCCCGGTCCCGGACGCCCAGCTCCTCGAGGGCCCGGACCACCTGCGCCACGTCGAGCGACAGCCCCGGGGTGACCACGTCGCCCAGGTACTGGCCGAGCTCGCTCTGCTCGCTCCAGCGCTGGAGCTCGCGGTGGACGCGCTCGACGTCCCCCTTCGCCTCGACCGCGCCGGCGATCTCGTGCAGGGCCTCATCGAAGGGGCGGGCGAGCAGGTTGGCCGCCTCTTCGAAGCTGCGCTGCGGCGCGCGGAGCTCGATGCACTCCCGGCGCAAGAGGTCGTAGATCGCGGACATGGTCTGGAAGCGCCCGAGCCAGGTCTCGCGAAAGAGGTCGCGCACGGTGCGGCGGCCGTCGCAGAACCCCAGGACCCTGCGCAGGCCGGGTTGGAGCTGCGTCACCTCCACCCCCGCGCGGATCACGGGGCACAGGCCCTCGTCCGGGATCAGCTTCTCGAACTCGGTGAACCGGTCGAGGCGGCTCGCGCCGTCGAAGAGGAGCTGCTGCATCGGAATGTGGACGGTGACGTCCGCCGCGCTCGCCCAGTCGTCCTCGACGGAGAAGAGATAGCAGCCCCGGCGCTCGAGGATCGCCGAGGCGAAGATCTCCTCCATCTGCTTCTGGAGGTAGCCGTAGAGCTGCTTCTCGTCCATCATCCCCTTGCGCACGAGGCTCTCGCCGAACCGCTGGTCGGAGCGGGGACCCCGCTCGACCTCCTCCGACTCGGCGGGGCTGAGCACGCCGAGGCGGAAGAGGATCTTGTTCAGGCGGTCCTCCGGATCGTCGCTCTGGGCGAAGCGCAGCGCCGCCCGGTCGAAGCCGAGCATGCGGTGGGCGCGGGGGCCGTAGATGTGGAGGGTGCCGGCCCAGCGCGACGAGACGATCACGCTGACCACCTCGAGGACCGTGTTGCGGTAGAAGATCTCACCGGCCATGAGGATCCGGCCGGCCGCCTCGTCGAGGGCGGCACCCGCTTCCCGCCGGAGGATCAGGAGCTGGGAGGACGAGGCGATGGGCCGGTAGCGCCCCACGAACTCCCGCATCCCGTCGTGGGGTCGCCCGACGAAGGCCCGCAGGTCGCCGTCTTCCTCCACCATGATCAGTCGCTTCGACTCCATGCGTAAGCTCCAAACCGGGTAATTTATCACATATCCCGCTTCGACCGGGGTATCGACGCTACCGGGTCGCGTCATCGAGCCGCTGCTCGAGCTCCTCCGGGCTCGAGGGGGTGAGCGCCACGCCGGCGAGATCGCCGCGTTCGACCTTCGGGAGGTACGTACGCGCACCCGCGATGTCGGGCTCGCGGCCGGGGATGCCCCGGTAGGACTCCCGGAGGAGCTCCTGCGCCGAGAGCTCTCTGCGATGCCGGGCGAGCTCCTCGCTACGCAGCGTGACGGCCTGGACTCGGCTCATGGCACCTCCTCCGGGAACAGGCTCGGCTGGGGAAGCTCGTTCGCGCCGCGTCCTCAACGGCCGATGACCCAGCGCGCGAGGGCGCGGGCCACCACGTCGCCCTCGGGGTCGGTGAGGGTGACCGGAGCTTCGAAGCTCACCCGCTCGCCCTCCGGCGGCTCGGGAATCGGGCCGGGGAGCTCGCACGTGGCGGTGATCGTGCCCCGCGCCTTCTTCAGGTAGTCGATCTCGAGGTGGACCGGGATGCCCCGCAGGTCGCCGGGCATGGAGTAGACGACGGCCAGGCCGGAGACCTCCTCGGCCAGGTTGAGCTGGGCAACGGCATGGACCGAGCGCAGGTGGTTGCGGACCCGGCGCCGATCGCGCAGGGTGACGCGGGCGTGGCCCGGGCCGAGCTCCTGGACGCGAGCACCGATCGTGCCGGTGTAGGGCGCGGTCCAGCCCACCACCTTGCTGAACAGCCAGCGGCCCCCGGGAAGGCGCGAGAGGCGGTCCCAGGAGCGGCGGATGCGGGCCGAGGCCCCGGCGCCGGCGGCGGGGCGGCCGGTGGCCGCGGCCGGCTCGGCGCGGGTCGGCTCGGAGGTCTTCACCCCCCGATTCTGGCACGCCTCGGGCGACGACGGGGTACGATGGCGCTCGGCCGGCCGTTCTGCACCCGGTCGCCCCGATTCCGAGAAGACGACGAGTCCCTCATCTGCCCGCTGCGGAGGTTTGCCATGCCCCGGTCGACCGGTTCCTTCCATTCCCTCTCGGCGACGGCCTTCGCCCTCGCCCTGCTCGCCGGCGGCCTCGCGACCGCCTCCCCGGCCGTGGCCGGAACGCTTCCCCAGGCTCCGGCGGTGCCGGCCGTCGCCGCCAAGGCCGTGGTCGCCGACTCGGAAGCGCCGCTCTACGATCCGAAGGCCGATCCCGAAGCCGATCTCGCCCGGGCGATCACCGAGGCTCGTTCGAGCGGCCGGCGGATCCTCCTCGAGGTCGGCGGCGACTGGTGCATCTGGTGCCACCGTCTCCACGACTTCGTCGAGAGCCACG
>CAZIIB010000014.1:0-19102 GCA_964539125.1 uncultured Thermoanaerobaculia bacterium
CTGCTCATCGTCGACGAGGAGCAGCGCTTCGGAGTGGCCCAGAAAGAGCGGTTGAAGCAGCTCAAGAAGGACGTCCACGTCCTCGCCATGTCCGCCACCCCGGTGCCGCGGACCCTCCAGCTCTCCCTCGCCGGGGTGCGCGATCTCTCGGTGATCGAAACCCCGCCGAAGGATCGGATGGCGGTCGAGACCGCGGTCGTGCGGTTCAGCCCGGAGGTGGTGCGCGAGGCGATCGAGTTCGAGCTCGAGCGCGGCGGCCAGGTCTACTACGTCTACAACCGGGTGGAGTCCATCGAGGAGATCCAGGCCTATCTCGAGGAGCTCGTCCCCGGCGTGCGCGTCGCGGTCGGTCACGGCCAGCTCGACGAGAAAGAGCTCTCGCGCCGGATGCACTCCTTTACGAGACGCGAGTACGACCTGCTGCTCGCCACCACGATCATCGAGAACGGGATCGACATTTCGAGCGTCAACACCATGCTCATCCACCGCGCCGACCGCTTCGGCCTGGCCCAGCTCTACCAGCTGCGTGGGCGAGTGGGCCGCAGCAGCCAGCTCGCCTACTGTTACCTGTTGGTGCCGGCCGACCGGGTAGAGTCCGAGTCGGCGCGCAAGCGCCTGGCTGCGATCCAGGAGTTCACCGACCTGGGGGCCGGCTTCCGGATCGCGGCCAGGGACCTCGAGATCCGTGGCGCCGGGAACCTCCTGGGTGCGGAGCAGAGCGGCCACATCGCCGCGGTGGGGATCGAGACCTACCTGAAGATGCTCGAGGACACGGTGCGCGAGCTCAAGGGTGAGGTGGTGGAGGAGGGCCCGTCGGTGGCCATCGACCTGCCCGTGCCCATGGCCATCCCCAAGGACTACGTGGCCGACGAGAACCTGCGCATGGAGGTCTACCAGAAGCTCGCGTCGGGCGAGCACGACGACCGGGAGATCCTGGCCGAGCTCACCGACCGCTTCGGCCCCCCGCCCCGGGCCGTGCACACCCTGCTCGAGGTGGCGGCCCTCAAGCGGATCGCCGAGCAGCTCCGGGTGCAATCGATCTCGGGCCGGGGCCGGAGCTTGACCATCCGCCTGCGCCAGGACTCCCGCGTCGACGTCGAACGCCTGATCGAGCTGGTGTCCAACGAGGCCGGGGCGAGCTTCAGCCCCACGGGCGTGCTCACCCTCGCCGCCGGCGACGAGACCGACATGCTGGCGGCGGCGCGGCGAACCTTGGGAGCGCTCGTCGCGTGAGGACCGCAAGAAGCGGGTTTCCACGGCGCACGCGCGCGCTCCTCTCGGTGACGGCCCTGACGGCGGGGCTGGCGGTGGGGTGGGCCTGTGCCGACAGGGCGCCGTCGCCCGACGCCGTGGCGGTCCTGGGCGACCGGGAGATCCTCTACACCGACTTCGCCGCCCGGGTCGAGGAGCAGACGGACAGCCCGGCGGCGGCCCTCGAGAGCCCGGTGCTCTCGCGCCTCCTCGACCAGTACCTGACCGAGTGCCTGGTGGTCCAGGTGGCCACGGACCGGGGGATCGCCGACGCCGAGACCGACCACCGGGACGCCTTGAGCGCCCTGCTCGCCTCGGCCCCGGTGGAGGAGCCGACCGAGGCCGAGCTGAAGGCCCGCTATCAGAAGGAGACGAAGCGCTTCACCCTGCCCGAGAGGGTGCGCCTGCGCCAGATCCTGGTGGAGAGCCGAGAGGCCGCCGAGGAGGCGAAGGCCGAGCTCGACCGGGGCGAGCCGTTCGCCGAGGTCGCCCGGCGCCACTCCCAGGACCCGAGCGCACCCTTCGGCGGCCTCCAGGGGGAGCTCGCCTACGACGACTTGCCCGAGGAGTTCGCCGACGTGATCTTCGCCCTGAAGCCGGGCGAGGTGAGCGACGTCGTCGAAGCGGCCTACGGGTTCCACATCTTCCAGGTCACGGCGAAGCTGCCAGGGCGGGTGGTCCCGTTCTCCGAGGCCGAGCCTCGCCTGCGTCGGGAGATCCGCCAAGAGCAGGCCCGGGCTTGGCTCGATCGGCTGGTGGAGGAGGCGAAGAGCCGATACACTGTGCGCGTCTATGAACGGAACCTCCCCTTCGACTACGACGGCACCTACCCGACGTTCGGCTCGCCGGATGCGGGCTGAGCCGATCCTCCTCGCCCTCCTCCTCGTTGTCGGTCCCGCCACGGCGCGGGCGGACGTCGTGGACCGGGTGGTCCTCCGGGTCAACGACCGGATCGCCACCCTTCTCCAGTACCAGCAGCGCCGCGCCGACGCCCTGGAGCAGATCGCGTCGTCCAAGCTCTCCGAGCAGGACCGGGCCAAGGCCCTGGCCGGGCTGGGCAACCAGGTCTTCCGGAACATGTTCGAGGAGCTCTTGCTCCTGTCGCGCGCCGATCAGCTCCGGATCTTTCCCACCGAGGAGGAGGTCGACCAGGCGGTGGTGAGGCTGCGGGAGGGCTTTGGCATCCACAGCGACGACGAGTTCGCCGCGGCCCTTTCGCGCCAGGGCCTATCCCTCGCCGAGTTCCGCGACCAGGTGCGCTCCCAGCTCCGCATGCGCGAGGTGGTGTCGAAAGAGGTCACCGCCAAGATCGATTTGGAGGAGGACGACCTGCGCCGGGCCTACCGGGAGAACGAGGACCGCTACCGGGTCCCGGAACAGCGCAAGGTCCGCGAGTTCATCGTGCTCGACACCGAGAAACAAGATCCCCAGGAGCCCGAGCGCCTGGCGCGCCAGATCTATGCCGAGATCCAGGCCGGCACGTCGTTCGACGACGCGGCGGCCAAGTACTTCGAGCAAGGGGTCGTCGGCAAGCCGGTCGAGCTCGGCTGGGTGACCAAGGGCGAGCTCGACCCGGCTCTCGAGGCCGCCCTGGCGGCCCTCAAGCCGGGGCAGGTCGCCGAGCCGGTCAAGGGCCGCGGCGGGTACCACATCCTCCAGCTGGAGGACCGCAAGGAGGCTCACGTCAAGCCCTTCTCCCAGGTCGAGGACCAGATCAGGGGCCGCGAGCAGCAGCGCCTGCTGGGCGACAAGATGGAAGGCTATCTCCACCAGCTCGAGGAGGACGCCTACGTCAAGGCCGACCCGCCGCCCGACGCGGCCGGCTTCCGCACCGTCGCCGGCCATCGGGAGCAGCAAGATCCGTTCGCCGGGTTCGAGCCCGTGCCCAGCCAGCGGAAGAAGCCGGACGTCACCCCCGGCGAGACCCCCGCCTCCGAGAAGACGAAGCCGCCGCCCGGCGCGAACGGCTGATCCCCCCAGAGCCGAGTCGTCCATTCTCCTCCCGCCCCGGTGGAGCGGGGTGGAGCGCGCGCCCTGCCTCTCCACGAAGGAGCCGATCCTCCCCCGAGCGGTGAACGGGCGCACGGCTCGCGACCCCCGAGGAGAGCCCTTCCCCCGCCCACGGGCTCAGCGCCGGCTGATGGCCATCGCCCGCTGCATCCTGACGACGGGCTGAAGCCTCCCCCCCCAACTTGTTCCGCAGCCTGGGCGGGGGCGTCCCCTTCCCCCCTGGGAGAGGGAAGGGGATCGAGGGGATGCGGGGGGGATGCGATGGATACCCCGTCAAGGAGAAGGCGAGCAGACGAGCGAAGGCTCGGTCGCTTGACGTGGGAGGGGGCTCCGACATGGCCGACGCCGATGGCGGTACAGGTGCCTCGTGAGCCCGAGCGAAGCCTGTTCAGGTGGACCAAAGTGGAAAAATATGGACAATTGTGGAGTGTCCTGGTACCCTGAACGGCAATCCTCCGGGAACGGGTGGGGTCATGTTCAGGGGCAGTGCACCGACAAAGATCGACGACAAGGGACGTCTGAAGATCCCGACCCCCTTCCGCAACTTCATGGAAGAGCGGTGGGGATCGGACGTCTTCGCCACGTCGATCCACGGTGACTCGGCGCTGGTCTACCCACTCCCGGTCTGGGAGGACATCGAGGAACGCCTGGGGGCGATGCCTTCGACCCACCGGTCGAAGATGAAGTTCCTCGAGCGGGTCAACTACTACGGACAGCAGGTGCGCCTGGACGCCCAGGGGCGGATCGTCGTGCCCCTGATCCTTCGGGAGAGCGCGGAGATCACGGGCGAGGTAGTGGTCAGCGCGCACCTCGACCATCTCGTGGTCTGGAACCGCGAGCGATTCGAGCAACGGCTGGTGCAGGAGCCCTTCACGGAGGATGACTTCCGTGCCTTGAGCGACTTGCAGATCTGACCGTGGGGGGGTGACCTCCGGCGGTCCCAGAGGCGAACGAGCCCTTGGATGTCGAGCATGAACCAGTCCTGGTCGCAGAGGCCGTCCGGTTCCTGGAGCCGGAGCGGGGGGGGCTTTTCATCGATTGCACCGTCGGTCTCGGCGGCCACGCCGAGGCCTTGCTGGAGGCGTCGCCGGCCGTCCGGCTGCTGGGGATCGACCGCGATCCACAAGCGCTGGAGCGCGCGGCGCGGCGCCTGGCGGGCTTCGGAGACCGGTTCGAGCCCTTCCGGGGGAACTTCGCGGAGGTGGGAGCCCTCGCTTCGGCCTCGCGACTCGGAGGCACCGGCGAGCGGGCGGCCGGAGTGCTCGCTGATCTCGGGGTCTCCTCGCTCCAGCTCGACACTCCGGCGCGGGGCTTCAGCTTCCGCTTCGACGCCCCGCTCGACATGCGCATGGGCCCCGGCGGGCCGACCGCCGAGGAGATCGTCAACCGCTACTCGGAGGCAGACTTGACACGAATCCTCAGGGAGTACGGAGAAGAGCGTCAGGCACGGCGGGTGGCACGGGCCTTGATCGAGGCGCGTCGGGAGCACCCGATCCGGACCACCGGCGAGCTCCGGGTGCTGATCCTCGGGGCCATGGGACGGGGCGGGGGGGGGGGGGGGGGGGTGGGCCGGGTCGACCCGGCGACCCGCGTCTTCCAGGCGCTGCGGATCGAGACCAACCGGGAGCTCGCCAACCTGGAGCGGTTCCTCGACGAGGCGGTACGCCTGCTCGACGAGGACGGTCGTCTGGTGGTCATCTCGTACCACAGCCTGGAAGATCGGATCGTCAAGAACACCCTGCGGGACCTCGCGCGGGGCGAGATCGACCAGGTCACGGGCCGGCCGCGGGCCGAGAGCCGGGTCTTGGAGGTGCTCACCAAGAAACCGGTTCGACCCACCGACGCCGAGGTCGGGGCCAACCCGCGCTCCCGCTCCGCACGCCTGAGGGCCGCCCGCAGGAGGTCGGCCGAGCCGTGAGGAGCGCCTATACGGTCCACCGTCCGGTGGCCAACGAATACCTCGTTCGCGAGCGCGATCGCCGGCGGCTGCGCGACCTGCTCAAGGTGCTCCTGATCCTGGCGCCGGCGGCGCTGGCCCTCGGCGCCTTCACCTGGGTGCACCTGCAGGTGCTGGACTCCGGTTACCGCATCGAGAAGCTGGAGCTGCGCCTTCACGAGCTCGGGCGCGAGGAGAGCCGCCTGCGCCTGGAGGCCGCCTATCTGGCGAGCCCCAAGGTGATCGAAGACCGCGCCACCGAGGAGCTCGACATGCACCCGCCGGCGCTCGGACAGCTCGTCTTCCAAGAGGACCTCGAGACGCCGACTTCCGAGCCCCGAAGCGGGCGGGGGCGTCCCTCTCCCCCCGCGAGGGTGGGAGAGGGATCGAGGGAGAGGGGGGCGATCCGATGACTCGAGCGCTCTGGAGTAGCCGGTTCGCTGAACGCAGGCGCGATCACTGGACGTGGGCGGGGGACCTCCAGCTCCTGAATACTCGGCCGCTGAAGATGCCTCGTCGGTTTGAGGCGGAGCTTCGCTGGTGAAGGGAAGGGTCGTCTTCGTCCTGGTGGTCTGCGGCCTCTGGTTCGCCCTGGTGGCGGCCCGGCTGGCGGAGCTCCAGGTGCGCGACCACGACCTCTACCGGGAGCGGGCCTCGAACCAGCAGCTCCGGGTGATCGAGCTCGACCCGCCGCGCGGGACGATCTACGACGCCCGCGGGCGCGACCTGGCGGTGTCGGTGCCGGTCGACTCGCTCTACGCCCTGCCGAAGAAGCTCGGGGACCCGAAGGCCGCAGCCCGGGCTCTGGCTCCGGTCCTGGGTACCCCCGCCGCCGTGATCGAGCAGCGCTTGACCGGGGGACGCGACTGGGTGTGGATCCAGCGCAAGCTCGATCCCCCGGTGGCCGACGCCGTCCGGGCTCTCGACCTGCCAGGTCTCGGCTTCGTCGAGGAGAGCAAGCGCTACTACCCCATGCGCGAGCTGGCCGCGTCGCTGCTCGGCTACGTGGGCACCGACGGCGAGGGCCTGCGGGGGCTCGAGTACCGCTACGACGACGTGGTCGCCGGGCGCGGGGCCGAGCGGCCGGTGATCCGGGACAACCGGGACGACAGCCGTCTCGCCTTTCCGGACCTCTCCTTCGCCGAGGCCACCCCGGGCCGGGACCTCTACCTGACCCTCGACGCCTCGATCCAGCACGTGGTGGAGCAGGAGCTCGGCCGGGCGGTCGAGGCCAACCGGGCGAAGGGCGGCTGGGCGATCTTCCTGGAGCCGGCGACCGGCGCGGTGATCGCCATGGCGACCTACCCGACCTACGACGCCAACCGGGCGCTGGAACACCCGGAGCTCGAGCGCATCCGGCCGGTGACCGACGTCTACGAGCCCGGTTCCACCTTCAAGATGGTCACCGCGGCGGCCGCCCTCGACGCCAACCTGGTGGACCCGTCGGACGTGTTCGACTGCCAGATGGGAGGGATCACCCTCTTCGGCACTCATATCTCCGATCACCACCCGTACGGCCTCCTGAGCTTTCGGCAGGTGATCGCCCACTCCTCGAACGTCGGGGCGATCAAGATCGGCCTCAAGGTCGGCCGCGTGCGCCTCTACCGGATGATCCGCACCCTGGGCTTCGGCGAGCGCACCGGGATCGACCTACCCGGCGAGAGCCCCGGAGCGGTGCGGGATCTCTCCGCCTGGCAGCCGATCACCACCGCCTACGTCTCGTTCGGCCAGGGGATCGCGGTCACCCCGATCCAGCTCGCGGCGGCCGCGGCGGCGGTGGCCGACGGCGGGCGCTTGCACCGGCCCTTCGTGGTCCAGGCGGTGGCCGGAGACGGCGGGGTCGAGCACACCCAGCCGGTCCAGGTGCGCCGGGCGATCTCGCCGGCGACCGCCCGCGAGCTCGAGCGGATGCTCGAGGGGGTGTTCGAGCCGGGTGGCACGGCGCACACGGCGGCCATTCCCGGCTACCGACTGGCGGGCAAGACCGGGACCGCCCAGAAGGTGGTCGACGGCCACTACTCGCAAACTCGCTTCGTGGCGAACTTCATCGGCTTCGCGCCGGCCCGCCGGCCGGTCCTGGCCGGCCTGGTGGCGATCGACGAGCCGCGGGCGGGCCTGACCTCGGGCGGCCTGGTGGCGGCGCCGGTCTTCTCCGCCATCGTGGAGCGGGTCCTGCCCTACCTGGGAGTGCGGCCGGAGACGCCGGTGGCGCCTGTGGGCGGCGGCTCGCCGGTCGTGGCGTCGCTCTCGAGTGGCGAGCCCGGGGCCCCGGGAGGGGGAGACTGAGCGTGCGCCTCTCCGCGCTCATCGAGGGCTTCGCCGTCCGCCGTGCGGACGGCACGGGGAGTTTCGCCTCCGACCCGGAGGTCTCCGAAGTCCGGATCGACTCGCGCCGGGTCGAGGCCGGCGACCTCTTCGTCGCGGTGCCCGGCGAGCGCGTCGACGGCCGGCAATTCGCCGCCCAGGCGGTGGCGGCCGGGGCCGTGGCGATCCTGGCCTCCCCCGGGACGCCGCCCGAGGGATGGGACGAAGCGGGTCGGGTGCCTTGGCTGGTGGCCGAGGTTCCGCGCGCCCTGGCCGGCCCCCTGGCGGCGCGCGTCGCCGGACACCCGGAGCGTGAGCTGGTGATGGCGGCGGTCACCGGCACCAACGGAAAGACGACCGTCGCGGCCCTGGTGGCGGCGATCCTCGAAGCGGCGGGCCATCCCACCGCGCTCCTCGGCACCCTGGGCTACCGCTTCCGGGAGGACTCGCTCCCGGCGAGCCGCACCACGCCCGAGGCTCCGGAGACGTTGCGTCTGCTCCGGCTCTGGCGGGAGCAAGGCGCCGAGGCGGCCTCGATGGAGGCCTCCTCTCACGCCCTCGCCCTCGATCGCCTCGCGGGCCTCGCCTTCGACGTCGCGGTGTTCACCAATCTGACCCAGGACCACTTCGACTACCACCGGGACTTCTCAGGCTACTTCGCCGCCAAACGGCGGTTGTTCGACCTGCTCAAGCCGGAGGGCCGGGCGGTGGTCAACGCCGACGACCCGTACGGGCGGCGCCTGGCCGGGGAGCTGCCGGACGCGTTGACCTTCGGGGCTTCCGGCGCGGTCCGGTCCCAGGAGGCGCACCTCGGTGAAGACGGCATCCGGACGAGCGTCGAGACCCCGCGCGGGAGCTTCGAGCTCCGGTCGCCGCTCCTCGGCCACTACAACCTCGACAACCTGCTGGCCGCGGTCGCCGCCGGGGAGGCACTCGGTCTCGACCACGAGACGATCGCCTCCGGCGTGGCGGGGCGCGGGCCGCTTCCGGGTCGCCTGGAGCCGGTCGAGCACGGCCAGCCGTTCCCGGTCTACGTCGACTACGCCCACACCCCTGGGGCCCTCGAGGCGGCCCTCGCCTCGGTGGCCGAGCTCTCCGGGCGCCGGTTGATCGTCGTCTTCGGCGCCGGCGGCGACCGGGACCGGGCCAAGCGCGCGCCCATGGGGCGGGCGGTGGGCGAGCTGGCCGCGCTGCCGATCCTGACCTCGGACAACCCGCGCAGCGAGGACCCGCTCGAGATCATCCACGAGGTGGAGGAGGGGCTCAAGGCCGCCGGCAACACCAACTACCGGATCGTCCCGGACCGGCGGGAAGCGATCTGGCGGGCGATCGCCGTGGCCGGGCCGGGCGACGCGGTCCTGGTCGCGGGCAAGGGCCACGAGGAGGTGCAGGAGATCGGCGCAGAGCGGATCCCGTTCTCGGACCGGCAAGAGCTCGAAGAGGCGTTGGAGGAACGGTTTGGTCACACGGCGGATCGATGAGGCGGCGAGCGCCATGGGAGGCGAAGTGATCGCGGGCGATCCGGCGACCGCATGGACCGGTGTGGCCATCGACTCCCGGGTGGTCGCGGGGGGAGAGTTGTTCTTCGCCCTCACCGGCGCGACCACGGACGGGCACCGGTTCGTGGCCGACGCCCTCGAGCGGGGTGCGGCGGGCGCCGTGGTCCACCGAGGAGGGGTGGAGCGCGCCTTCGAGCGGAACCGCGGCGAGGAGGGCGCCGCCTGCATGATCCGGGTCTCCGACACCTACCGCGGCCTCCACGACCTGACCCGGAGCTTGCGCCGGCAGCTCCCCGAGGTGCTGGTGGGCATCACCGGATCGGCGGGCAAGACGACCACCAAGGAGCTCCTCGCCGCCATGCTCGCCCGGCGCTTCCGGACCGCCCGGAACCCGGGGAACCTGAACAACCTGTACGGCTTCCCCGTCTCGTTCCTGTCGATCCCCGACGACACCGAGGTGATGGTGGCCGAGATGGGGATGTCTCTGCCCGGCGAGCTGGGCGCCGTGAGCGCGCTCGCCCGGCCCGACGGCGTGGTGCTCACCAACGTGCGGGCGGTACATCTCGAGAACTTCGCCGATCTCGCGGCCATCGCCGACGCCAAGGCGGAGATCTTCGAGGGCCTCTCGCGCAAGGGATTCGTCGTCGCCAACCGAGACGACCCGGAGGTCACCCGGGTGACCCGGAGCTGGGCGGCCTCCGAGCGGGGCGCCGATGCGCGCCTGGTCTGGTACGGCTTCGGCGACGACCCGGAGATCGAGGTCCGGGCCCGTGACGTCCGCGGGGTGCCCTCCGCCGAGGAGGGTGGGCTGGAGACCCGCTTCGTCCTGGAGTTGGGCCGCGGGGAGAGCCGGGTGGCGGAGGCCGGGGAGGTGGCGCTGCCGCTCCACGGCCGCTACAACGTGGCCAACGCCCTGGCGGCGGCCGCCGCGGCCTGGGTGCTCGGCGTCGACCTCGCCGGGATTCGCGCGGCGCTTGCGGGCGTCGCGCCGGCGGGCCACCGCGGGGCGGTGCACCGGCTCCCCGGTGGCACGATCCTGGTGGACGACTCCTACAACTCGAACCCCGCGGCGCTGGCCGAGGCGCTGGCGGGCGCCGCCGAGCTCGCCGAGACCGGCGGCGCCCGCCGCCGGGTCGCCGTGCTCGGTGACATGCTCGAGCTCGGCCCGCGGGGCCCCCGGTTCCACCGCGAGGCGGGGAGGGCGGCGGGCCGCCTCGGGTTCTCTCCTCTGGCCGGCGTCGGCGAGCTCTCCCGCGAGCTGGCCGAAGGCGCCCGCGAGGCGGGGGCCGAGGCCACCTGGCTTCCGGACGCCGAGGCGGCGTCGCGCTGGGCCACCGGCACGGTCGAGCCGGGCGACCTGGTGCTGGTCAAGGGCTCGCGGGGGATCGGCCTCGAGCGGGTGGTCGAGGCGCTCCTCGCGCCGCCACCGGAGGAGGAGGACTGATGCTCTACCACCTCCTCTTCCCTCTGCGCGACCTGTTCACGCCGTTCAACGTCTTCCGCTACATCACCTTCCGGGCCGCGGGGGCGGCCTTGACGGCGCTGCTCCTCTCGATGGCCCTGGGGCCCGGGTTCATCCGCCTGCTGCGCCGCAACCAGCTCGGCCAGGCGATCCGCGAAGAGGGCCCCGAGCACCACCGGGAGAAGGCGGGCACGCCGACCATGGGGGGGCTGCTGATCCTCTTCGCCCTGCTCGTGCCCACCCTGCTCTGGGCGGACCTCACGAACACCTACGTCTGGGTGGCGGTGGGAGTCACCCTGACGTACGGCCTGATCGGCTTCCTGGACGACGCCCTGAAGATCCGCCGCCGGCACAACCGCGGCCTCTCGGCGGGGGCGAAGCTCGGGCTCCAGATCCTCGCCGGCGCGGTCACCGGCTGGGTGCTCTACCAGCTCCCGGACTTCGACGCCACGCTGGCCTTCCCGTTCTTCAAGCACCTGGTGCTCTCGCTGGGGGCGCTCTACGTCCCCTTCGCGATCCTGGTGCTGGTGGGGACCTCGAACGCGGTCAACCTCACCGACGGGCTCGACGGGCTCGCCATCGGCGCCACCGGGGTCGCCGCCGCCACCTATGCCGTCTTCACCTACCTGGCGGGCAACGTCGTTCTCGGCGGCTACCTACAGGTCGAGCTGATCCCGGGGGTGGGCGAGGTCACCGTGTTCTGCGCCGCCCTGGTCGGAGCGAGCCTCGGCTTCCTCTGGTTCAACGCCCACCCGGCCGAGGTGTTCATGGGCGACGTGGGATCGCTGTCGCTGGGCGCCGCCATCGGAGTCGTGGCCCTGCTCGCCAAGCAGGAGATCCTCCTGGTCCTGGTGGGGGGACTCTTCGTGCTCGAGGCGCTCTCGGTGATCCTGCAGGTGGGGTCCTTCAAGCTGACGGGCAAGCGGATCTTCCGCATGGCTCCGCTTCACCACCACTTCGAGCTCGCCGGCTGGGCCGAGTCCAAGGTGATCGTGCGCTTCTGGATTCTGTCCATCCTCTTCGCCCTCGTGTCGCTCTCCACCCTCAAGCTGAGATGAGCATGCGGAACCCATCGATTGACCGCGAGGGGGGCGAGTGGCGGACGGTCCTGGTCTACGGGCTGGGCGCCTCGGGCCGCGCCGCGAGCCGTCTCCTCCTGGGGCTCGGGGCGGAGGTGGTGGGGGTGGACGCGCGCCCGGCGGCGAGCCTCGAGCTCGGCGAGCTGGCGGGCGCGGAGGGGTTTCGGCTGCTCGCCGGCGGGGAGCCGGCCGAGGCGCCGGCGGGGATCGAGGCTGTGGTGGTCTCCCCCGGAGTGCCTCTCGAACGGCCGCTTCTGGCCGACGCCCGGCGCCGGGGCCTGCCGGTGCTGGCGGAGGTCGAGCTCGCCTTCCCGTTCCTCGACGGTCCGGTGGTGGCGGTGACCGGCTCGAACGGCAAGAGCACCACGACCGCGCTGGCCGGCGCCATGCTCCGGGAGGCGGGGTTCGACGTCGCGGTGTGTGGCAACTTCGGCCCGCCGCTCTCGGCCCAGGTCGAGCCCGGGGCCTCCGATCGGCCCGCGGCCGGAAGCGGCGAGCGGTCCTCCCGGGTCTTCGTCGTCGAGCTGTCGAGCTTCCAGCTCGCCGCCATCCGGAGCTTCCGCCCCCGGGCCGCGGCCCTGCTCAACGTGGCGGCCGACCACCTGGACCGCCACGGCGGGCTCGAGGCCTATACGGCGGCCAAGCGCCGGATCTTCGAGAACCAGACGGCGGACGACGTGGCGGTGCTCAACGCCGACGATCCGGGGTCTCGGGAGACCGAGGTGACGGCCCGGCGGCGCCTCTTCTCCCGCCTGGCCCCGGTGGACGACGGCTGCTTCCTGGACGGTCGGCGCGTGGTCGAGCGGGACCGGGGCGGTGAGCCGGTGGAGCTCTTCCGGACCGTCGACTCGCCGCTGCCGGGCGCCCACAACCTGTCCAACGCCATGGCCGCGGCGCTTCTCGCCCGCGCTCTCGGCGCCTCGCCGGACGCCTGCCGCGCCGCCCTCGACGGCTTCCAGGGCCTCGCCCATCGTATGGAGCGCGTCATCGAGTCCGGTGGCGTGGTCTGGTACGACGACTCGAAGGGCACCAACCCGGCGGCCGTCCTGGGGTGCCTGGAGGGGTTCCCCGACGACTCGGTCCACCTGATCCTGGGCGGCCGCAACAAGGGCGCCGACTTCGCCGTCCTGGAGCCGGCGGTGCGCGCGAAGGCGGTCCACGTCTACCTGATCGGCGAAGCGGCCGGTGAGCTGGAGGACGCCCTCGGCGGCTCGGCGCCGGTGGCGCGGGCCGGCACCCTGGACCGGGCGGTGGCGGAGGCGGCGCTCCGCGCACGGCCCGGCGAGTCGGTCCTCCTCTCGCCGGCATGCGCCAGCTTCGACCAGTTCCGAGACTTCAACCAGCGCGGCGACGAGTTCCAGCGTCTCGTCCACGCGATCGTCGGAGGAGGGCCCGGTGGCCAAGAAGCTCGCGTTTGACCGGGCCCTCTTCGGCACCGTGGCCCTGGCCGTGGCCTTCGGGCTGGTCATGGTGTACTCGGCGAGCGCGCCGCTGGCCCGCTCCGCCGCGGACGGCGGCCCCGGGTTCAACCCCTACGTGGTCAAGCAGAGCCTGGCGGCGGTGCTGGGGCTCGCGGCCATGGCGGTGGCGATGCACGTGGACTACCGGCACCTGCGGCGACCGGTCGTCGCCTACGCCCTCCTGGGCACCGCGGTGGCCCTCCTGGTGGCCGTGCTCTTCGGGCCCGAGATCGCCGCCACGCACCGCTGGTTCCGCCTGGGCGTCGTCTCCCTCCAGCCCGCGGAGCTCGCCAAGCTCGCCCTGGTGCCCTACGTCGCCTACCAGATCGAGAAGAAGCCCGATCGGGTCAATCAGCAGGTGCTGCTGGCGCCGGTCCTGGTGGCGACGGCCGTGGTGGTGGGCCTGGTGCTGCTGGAGCCCGACTTCGGCACGTCGGTGCTCCTCCTGGTGACCGTGGTGCTGATGCTCTTCGTGGCCGGCCTCGCCTGGCGCTTCCTCCTCACCGCCGGCCTCGTGGGCGTGCCGCTCCTGGTGCTGCTGGTGCTCACGGAGGACTACCGCCGGCGCCGCCTGTTCGCTTTCCTCGACCCGGACAGCGACCCCCTGGGCGCCGGCTTCCAGGCGCGCCAGTCGCTGATCGCCGTGGGCTCGGGCGGCGTCTTCGGGCTGGGGCCCGGAGGCAGTGTCCAGAAGCTCCACTACCTGCCGCACCCGCACTCGGACTACATCTTCTCGATCATCTGCGAGGAGCTCGGGATGATCGGCGCCCTGGCGGTCCTCGCCCTCTTCGCCGTGATCCTCTGGCGCGGCGTCAAGGCGGGCGCCGGAGCACCGGACCTGTTCGGCCGCTACCTCGCCTGGGGGCTCACCGGCCTCCTGGTGATCCAGGCCCTGGTCCACGTCAGCGTCTGCCTGGCCCTCGCCCCGTCCAAGGGCATTCCGCTGCCCTTCATCTCCTACGGCGGCTCGTCGTTGGTGGTCTCCATGACCGCCTGCGGAGTGCTGCTCAACGTCTCGCAACACGGGTGAGGCCATGGCGAGCCGTCGACAGCTCCACGTGCTCCTGGCCGGCGGCGGCTCGGGCGGGCACGTGTTTCCGGCCCTGGCGGTGGGCGAGGCGCTTCGCGCCCGGGGGCACCGGGTGAGCTACGCGGGCTCGGAGACCGGGATCGAGGCCCGGCTGGTGCGCGAGCGCGGCGGCGAGCTCTACGCTCTGCGCTCGCGGCCGATGACCGGGAGGGGTCCGGTCGGCAAGGCGCTCGCCGTGGCCACCCTGGTGGTGGCCGGCCTCGCCGCCGCGCGCCTGGTCCGACGCCTCGCGGTGGACGTGGTGGTGGGCACCGGCGGCTACGCTGCGGCGCCGGCGGTCCTGGGGGCCGCCCTCGCCCGACGCCCGGCCCTGCTGGTCGAGCCCAACGCCCGGCCGGGGTTCGCCAACCGTCAGCTCGCCCGCTGGGCGGCCGGGGCGGCGGTGGCCTTCCCGGAGACCGGCCGGGAGCTCGCCTGCGCGGCCCGGGTGACCGGCGTGCCGGTGCGCGAGGCCTTCTCCCGGGTCGGGCCGGCTCCCGCCGCCGGCGCCGTGCGCCTCCTGGTCGTGGGCGGAAGCCAGGGCGCCCGCAACCTGAACCTCGCGCTTCCGGCGGCTCTGGGCGGGGAGGGCGGAGCGACCCGTGCCCTGCCGGCGCTCGACGTGCTCCATCAGACCGGCGCGGCCCACCTGGAGGAGACGCGGGCGGCCTACGAGCGGGCCGGGCTCGGGACGGCGTCCTCTCCGAGCGGCTCGGTCGCAGTCCGCCTCGAGCCCTTCCTCGACGACATGGCCGCCGCGATGGCCGCGAGCCATCTGTTGGTCTCCCGGGCGGGCGCCATCACCCTGGCCGAGATCGCGGCGGTGGGCCGGGCCGCCGTCCTGGTCCCCCTGACCCTCGCCGGAGCGCACCAGCGGGACAACGCCCTCGCCTTCCAGGCGGCCGGGGCGGCCCGGATGATCGAGGCCGGCTCCGGAGGGTCGGAGGATCTCTCCGAGCGGCTGCGACCGGCCCTGGCCGAGCTCCTGGGGGACCGCGAAGCGCTCGCGGCCATGGGGCGCGCGGCCCGTGGCCTGGGACGGCCCGGCGCGGCCGCGGCCATCGCCGACTGGGTCGAGGAGCTGGCGGCCGGCGTGGGGAGGGCCGCCTGATGTTCCGCCAGTTCACCGGGCTCTCGCGGGTCCACCTGGTGGGAATCGGCGGCGCCGGCATGTCCGGGATCGCCGAGATCCTGCTCTCCTACGACGTGGAGGTCTCGGGTTGCGACCAGGCGCGCTCGCCGGTGACGGACCGCCTCGTGGAGCTGGGCGCCACGGTGCACCAGGGCCACGACGCCGGCCACGTGGAGGGCGCCGACCTGCTGGTCTACTCCTCGGCCGTGCCACCGGACAACCCGGAGGTGGTCGAGGCCCGGCGGCGGGGGATCCCGGTGGTGCGCCGGGCCGAGATGCTCGCCGAGCTCATGCGCCTCAAGTACGGCGTGGCGGTGGCCGGCACCCACGGCAAGACCACCACCACGTCCCTGGTGGGCGCCGTGCTGACCGAGGGCGGTCTCGATCCCACGGTGATCGTCGGCGGGCGGGTGCGGGCCCTGGGCACCGGGGCGCGCATGGGGTCGAGCGAGTACCTGGTCGCCGAGGCCGACGAGTACGACCGGAGCTTCCTGCGGCTGGCGCCCATCATCGCGGTCGTCACCTCGATCGACGCCGACCACCTGGACACCTACGGCGACCTGGCCGCCATCCGGGAGGCCTTCGTCCAGTTCGCCGGCCGCGTGCCGTTCTTCGGCGAGGTGATCGTCTACCTGGACGACCCGAACGTCCAGGAGATCCTGCCGCGCCTCAGCGACCACCGGGTGGTCTCCTACGGCTTCTCGCCCCAGGCGGATTTCCAGGCCGTCGACCTGGCGGTGCTGGAGGATGCGATCGGCACCCGGTTCACCGTGCGCCACGGTGCCGAGGGGGTCCTCGGCTCGGTCACGCTCCCCCTGCCCGGGCGCCACAACGTCGCCAACGCCCTGGCGGCGGTGGCGGTGGCCCGCGCTCTCGAGGTGCCGTTCGACCGGATCGCGGCCGCCCTCGAGGGGTTCCGGGGGATCGATCGGCGCTTCGACCGGGTGGGAACCTGGCTGGGAGCGGAGGTGGTGGACGACTACGCGCACCACCCGGCGGAGGTCGCCGCGACCCTGGCGGCGGCGCGAGAGGTACGGCCGGCGGGGCGCATCCATGCGGTGTTCCAGCCGCACCTCTTCTCCCGCACCCGGGACCAGGCGGCGGCCTTCGGCAAGGCGCTCCTGGGAGCGGACCGGGTGGTGGTGACGGACGTCTACCCCTCTCGCGAAGCACCGATTCCGGGAGTCACCGGCGAGCTGGTGGTGGAGGCGGCCCGCGCCTCCGGGCACCGCCGAGTCGAGTACTGCCCGGACTGGCGCGACGCCCCCGCGGTGCTCGCCCCCGAGATCGAGGCCGGGGACCTGGTCCTGACCCTCGGCGCGGGGGACGTCTACAAGCTGGCGCGCGAGCTCGCCGCCCGGGAGGAGGGCTCGTGAGGGCGCCCCAGGATCCCCGGCGCGACGGGCCGCCGCCGGCCGCCATGCCGCCGCCCTGGACCCCGGCGCCGGCCACCGACGGCAACGTGCTGCAATTCCGCCGGCGCTCGGGTCTCTCGGTGCGCCGGCGCCGCCGGGGCCTCGGCCTGGCGCGCCAGTTCCTGCTCGCCCTGGTGCTCGTCGGCACGCCGGCCGCCGCTCTCTACTGGTCGGCCACCTCACCGCGGTTCGCGGTCTCCGAGCTCCAGGTGGTGACCTCGGACCGGGTCAACCGCTCCTGGATGGAGGCCCGCCTCCAGCCCCTGATGGGCCGCAACCTGGTCTGGATGTCCATGGAGAGCGTAGAGCGGAGCCTCTCGGGTCACCCCTGGATCGCCGGGGTCGAGGTGACCAAGCAGCTCCCCGACCGGTTGCGCGTCGCGGTGGTGGAGCGCCGGCCGGTGGCGCTGCTCGAGGTGGCGAGCGAGCGCTACTACGTCGACCGATCCGGACGGGTGATCGCGCCGGTCGACGACCAGGAGGCACCGCCGGGCGAGGCCCGGCGGCGGGGTCGCTACCTGTTGCTCGGGGTGGCGGCTGCGGCGGCGGGAGTCAAGGCGGCTCCGGAGACGGCGGCCGCGGCCGCCGGGAAGGCCGCGGCCGGGCAGAACCCGGTACGCGAGCCGGTGCTCGCCCGGGCGCTGGACGTCGTCCAGGCCTTCTCCCGGGCGGCTCCGGACTGGGGACAGGGACTCTCCCGGGTGGAGATCCTGGGGGAGGAGGACTTCCGGCTCGAGACCGGCGCGCTGCCCTTCGAGCTCCTGGTCGAGGCCGGCCAGGTGGAGGGGCGGGTCCGCGCCTTGAGGGGGCTGCTGCCGCGGCTCCTGGCGCGCTTCCCCGCGCCGGCTTCAGTCGATCTGCGTTTCAGTCATCGAATCGTCGTGCGGGGGGCGGCCGGCCGGCCGGCCGCCACCGCCATCAACGGGAGAGGTGAGCGGTATGGCCAAACCGGATGAGTATTTCGTCGCCATCGACGTGGGGTCTTCGAAGGTCGGAGTGTTGATCGGCCAGCCGGACGAGGGCGGGGTCATGGAGGTGGTGGGCAAGGGTCTGGCGCCGAACCGGGGCACCCGGCGGGGCAACGTCGTGAACGTGGAGTCCACGGTCGAGGCCCTGCGCCAGGCGACCGAGGAGGCCGAGGTCATGGCCGGGGTCGAGGTCTCCCGCGCCTGGGTCGGAATCGCCGGCTCCGACATCCGGAACGTCAACTCCCGCGGGATGGTGACGGTGTCGCGCCGGGATCGGGAGATCACCCGCCAGGACATCGACCGGGTCCTCGAGGCGGCCCAGTCCGCAGCGCTGCCGTCGGACCGGGAGATCCTCCACGCGATCCCCCAGGAGTTCCTGGTCGACGAGCAGGGCGGGATCCAGGATCCGCTGGGGATGCTCGGCAGCCGGCTCGAGGTGACCCTCCACCTGGTCACCGGCAACGTGACCCGGACCAAGACGCTTCTGACCTGTGTCAACCGGGCGGGCATCGAGGTGGTCGAGCTGGTCTTCGAGCCGCTCGCTACCAGCGAGGCCGTGCTGACGCCGGACGAGCGCGAGCTCGGCGTGCTGATCCTCGACATCGGCTCGGGCACCACCGAGTACGCCATGTTCATGGACGGCTGCGTGCAACACAGCGCCGTCCTGCCGGTGGGCGCCGGCCACTTCACCAACGACCTGGCCATGGTGCTCCGGACACCGTTCGCCGAGGCCGAGCGGATCAAGGTGAAGCGCGGCTGTTGCCTGGAGAGCCTGGTCGCCGACGACGAAGGGATCTCGGTTCCCACGGTGGCCGGTGGCGCGCCGAGGATCGTGCCCCGGCGCGAGCTCGCCGAGATCCTCCAGCCGCGCGCCGAGGAGCTCTTCGAGCTGGTACGCGCGGACCTGGCCAAGCAGGGCCAGGACGAGACCCTGCGCGGCGGCGTGGTGCTGACCGGCGGCGGCGCCCAGCTCGACGGGCTGCTCGAGATGGCCGAGCAGATCTTCGACTCGGCGGTGCGCTACGGCCTGCCCGCCGGTCTCTCGGGCCTGGTCGACGTGATCAGCTCCCCGGCCTGGGCGACGGCCTCCGGAATGCTGCGCTACGGCATGGCCAGTGAGGAGCGCCGGGGGCGGGCGAGGAAGCGGGGGGCGTGGAGCGTCAAGGGCATGGTCGGCAATTTGCGGGGGATGTTCTCCGACCTTCTTTGAGTGCGAGGCGGAAGGGACGATACGTGACGAGGGGGCGAAGCAGAGGGGGGCAAGAAATGGCTCGGAAACGGCGTGGCGTCACGCCGGAGCGAGCGCAAATCGAGAAGCAGACGAACTCACGGGGGTAGGCAATGATTCTTTTCGACGATCAGGAGACGACGGAGCGGGCTCCGATCACGCTCGGCGAAGACACCGACGTGGCGGCGGCCAAGATCAAGGTCCTGGGCATCGGCGGCGGCGGCGGCAACGCCGTGAACCGGATGATCGACGCCGATCTCAAGGGCATCGAGTTCATGGCGGTCAACAC
>CAZIIB010000015.1:0-18955 GCA_964539125.1 uncultured Thermoanaerobaculia bacterium
CGACCCCCGGCGGTTTTTCTTTTTGGGGCCGCCACAGCGCGCGGCCACCGGCATAATTCCCGCCTGAGGAAGGTTGGAAGGAGAGGCTCGGGCCGAGGGAGGGCCCGGCCCGCCATCGAAGACCCCGATCAAGGAGCGTACGATGCACTCGAAGATATGGAAGACGGCCCTGTGTGGCGCAGCCCTCCTGATGCTGCTCGCCACGCTGCCGGCCGCCGCTCAGGACTGGGCCGGCCGCGGACGGGCGAGCGGCCAGGTGACCGACCAGGACGGCCATCCGATCCAGGGAGCCAAGATCACCCTGCACTTGCCCGGTCGTCCCGACGCCGGTCCCGAACCGGTCACGACCAACAAGAAGGGGCGCTGGAGCTTCCTCGGCCTGACCGGGGGCACGTGGAGCGTCGTCATCGAGGCCGAGGGGTACAAGGACTCCGAAGGGACCTTCCAGGTCGACGAGTTCAACCCGACCAAGCCGCTCGTCGTCAAGCTCGAGAAGAATCCCTTCGATCTCGTCCAGCAGGGCCAGGACCTGATCGACCAGGGAAAATACGACGAGGCCCGTGCCAGGTTCGAGAAGGCGCTGCCGGACATGGACGCCCACCAACAGGCGCAGATTCGCGCGCTGATCGGCACGACCTACTACCAGCAGAAGAGCTTCGACCAGGCGCGCGGCGAGTACGAGAAGGCGCTCCCCGGTCTCGAGGCGCAGGAGAAGACCGGCGTCCTGCTCCGCCTGGGCGACTCCTACTCCCAGCAGAGCCAGTTCGCCAAGGCTCGCGAGGTCTACGAGCAGGCCCTCTCCGCCCTACCGCCGGACAGCCAGGCGCAGGTCCTCCTGGCGATCGCCCGCTCCTATGACCAGGAGGGCAACCGGGAGAAGGCCATCGAGACGGTCAAGAGGATCCTCGAGAGATCACCCGACAACGTCCAGGCTCTCCAGCTCATCGCCGACCTGTTGAGCCGCGAGGGCAAGGAAGAGGAGGCGCAAACCTACCTCGACAAGATCCCGGAGACCGCGGAGCTGCCGCCGGACATGCTCCTGAACCAGGGGATTCGCTTCTACAACGAGTCCACGAAGGAAGGCGACGAGAAGAAGCTGGAGCAGGCGATGGACAACTTCCAGCGCGTGATCCGGCAAAATCCCAACATGGGCGACGCCTACTACTACCGGGGCCTCGTCTATCTGAACCAGGGGAAGGACGATCTCGCCAAGGCCGACTTCGAGAAGCTCCTGGAGCTCGACCCCAACAGCCAGTACGCCAAGGACGCCAAGGACTTCCTCAAGTACCTCGAGTCGCCGTCGCAGTGACGCGGTTCGCACGTCATGCCCTGCTCGCCGGCTGCCTCCTGGCAGCCGGCGCCGCCTTGTACGGTTGTGGCGATGCCCAGGCCCCGGCCGCCACGGAGGAGGCGCCGACCGCGGCGCCCTCTCCGGCCCCGGCGGCCGCCCCGGAACCGCGGCCGGCGACCCCCGAGCCCACCGGCCGGCCGGCCGAGCCGGTGCGTAACGTCCTGTTGATCACGGTCGACACGCTGCGCGCCGATGCGTTGGGTTTTACCGGCAACGACAAGGTCGAGACCCCTCTCCTCGACCGTCTGGCCGCCCAGGGGCGCTACTACCCCGAGGCCCACGCTCAGAACGTCGTCACCCTGCCGTCGCACACCAACATCCTGACCGGCCTCTATCCGTACCAGCACGGCGTGCGGGACAACGCCGGGTTCGTCCTGCGGAAGGACGTGCCCACCGCCGCGACCGACTTCCACCAAGCCGGCTTCGCCACCGCCGCGGTCGTCGGAGCCCTCCCCCTGGATGCTCGCTACGGTCTCGATCGCGGCTTCGACCTGTACGACGACCATTACGCCGAGGGGAGCGAGGAGAACCAGTTCCGCGAGATCGAGCGCCGGGGGGACGAGGTCGTGGCGCACGGCAAGGCCTGGTGGGACGCCCACCGGGGCCAGCGGCGGTTCCTCTGGATCCACCTCTACGACCCCCACGCCCCCTACGAGCCCCCTGAGCCCTACGCCTCCCGGTATGCCGACGACCCCTACCTCGGTGAGGTAGCGGCCGTCGACCACTTCCTCACCCCGTTTCTCCAGCCCTTCCTGGACGGCAAGGAGGAGCCCACCCTGATCGTCTTCACCGGCGATCACGGGGAGGCGTTGGGGGACCACGGCGAGACCACCCACAGCCTGTACACGTACGAGGCGACCCTGCGGATTCCCCTCGTCGTCTGGGGCCCGGGAATCGAAGCCGGCACCTCGAAGCGCTGGGCCCGCCACGTCGACATCCTGCCCACGCTCCTCGACGCCGCGGGGCTGCCCGTGCCCGAGAATCTCCCCGGACGCTCGCTGCTCGAGCCCGCCCCGCGGGATCCGGCGGCCAACGCCTCGTACTTCGAGGCTCTCTCGGCGAACATGAGCCGGGGATGGGCACCCCTCCGCGGCGTGATCGAGGGCGGCTACAAGCTCATCGTGCTGCCGATTCCCGAGCTCTACGACCTGAAGGCGGACCCTCAGGAGCAGCACAACCTCTTCACCACGGATCGCAAGCACGCCCACGAGCTCGCTCGCCTGCTTCCCGAAGAGTCGGTCTGGCCACCTCCCGCGGGCAAGGTCTCGGGCGAGGAGGCCGCCGCCCTCGAGAGCCTCGGGTACATCTCGGGCAGCGCCCGGCGCAAAAAGAGCTTCACGGCGGCGGACGATCCGAAGAACCTGGTCCAGATCGACCGCGACTTCCACCATTTCATCGACCTGTACCAGGAGGGGAAGCTCGAGGAGGCGACCCGTCTCGTCGAAGGGATCGTGAAGGCCCAGCCCGACATGGGAATCGGCTACAACTACTACGCCCAGGTGCTCTTGCAGCGGGGGCTCGACCGGCAAGCCCTCGAGGTCCTCGAGCGGGCCCACGACCGCGGGGTCGCGACCCAGTCCGCGGAGCGGCAGCTCGGCCTCCTCCTGGCCGAGCTCGGCCAGCCCGAGAAGGGGGTGGAGATCCTCCGTCCCCTCGCCGCGTCCGGGGATCCCGACAGTCTCAACGCCCTGGGCGTGGCGCTCTCCACCGCGGGACACCAGGGCGAGGCACGAGCCGCCTTCCAGAGGGTCTTCCACCAGGACCCGCGCAACCCGGTCGCCCATCAGAACCTCGCGCTGGTCGCTCTGCGACTCCAGGACTGGGCGACGGCCCGCGACGAGGCCCGGAAGGCGCTCGATCTCAACCAGAAGCTGCCGGACTCGTGGAACTACCTCGGAGTCGCCCTCTACAACCTGGGCAGGCTCCACGACAGCCTCGACGCCTGGGACCATGCGGTCAGCCTCCAGCCCCGCAATCCGGATCTCCTCTACAACCTGGGCCTGATCGCCATGCAGGCCGGGGAGACGGAGCGGGCTCGCTCGGCGTTCCGGCGGTTCGTCCAGGTCGCACCACCGGCGAAGTACGGCCCGGACCTGGCCAAGGTCCGGGCGATCCTCCAAAAGCTCGAACGCGGGAGCGCTTCATGACCCGACCCCCCTTCTCAGTCCTCGCGGCCGGCCTGGGAGCCTGCGCGGCCCTCCTCCTGGCGACGGCCGGCTGTCACCGGAGCGCACCCGCCGGCGGCGCCGCCGAGCGCGTGCCCGACGGCACTCCCGTCATCCTGATCTCGGTCGACACGCTCCGCTCGGACCACTTGCCGATGTACGGCTACAAGAAGGTCGAGACGCCAAACCTGGACGCGCTCCGGGCCGATTCGATCCTCTACCGCCACGCCTTCACCCACGTTCCGCTCACCCTGCCGTCCCACTCGACCATGCTCACCGGTCTGCTGCCCTCGGAGACCGGGGTGCGCTCCAACCTCGGCTATCACCTGGACGCGGCGAAGCACCCTTGGCTGCCCCGAATCCTCAAGCAACACGGTTACGAGACCGGTGGCTCGGTCTCCGCCTTCGTCCTGCGGGGAGCCACCGGCATGGCCGCCGACTTCGACTTCTACGACGACCACATCCGCCAGCGGACCTGGAGCCTGGGCACGGCGCAGCGCAAGGGCGACCAGACGCTGGCGGCGCTCGAGCCCTGGCTGCGGTCGGTCCACGACAAGCCGTTCTTCGCCTTCCTCCACCTGTACGAGCCCCACCATCCCTGGGACCCGCCGGAGCCCTTCGCCTCGCGCTATCCGCTGGGCTACGACGCCGAGATCGCCTCGGCCGACGCCATCATCGGACGCTTCATCGGTGACCTCAAGAGCCTCGGCGTCTACGACCGGGCGATCCTCTTCTTCGTCTCCGATCACGGCGAGGGCCTGGGCGACCACGGCTTCCAGGAGCACGGCCCGCTGCTCTACCGCGACGTGCTCGAGGTGCCGATGCTCCTCAAGCTGCCCGGAAGCGAGCGCGGCGGCACAACCAACGAGACGGCCGCGCAGCTCACCGACCTCATGCCCACCGTGCTCTCCCTGCTGGGAATCGACGCCCCGGAGGGCCTCGCCGGCAAGTCGCTCCTCACCCTGGGAGCGGCCGACGCCCAGCGCCCGATCTTCGCCGAGACGCAGTTCCCCCGCATCCACTTCGGATGGAGCGAGCTCACCTCGGTGATCGAGTACCCGTATCACTTCATCCAGGGCCCCGACCCGGAGCTCTACGACCTGGAGAAGGACCCGGGGGAGACCGAGAACGTCATCCGGGACCAGCGGCGGGTCTACGCCACCCTGCGCGACGCCCTCAAGGGGTACGACGGGGCGTTCCAGCCGCCCGACCAGTCCGAGGATCCGGAGACCCGAGCCCAGCTCGCGGCGCTCGGGTACCTCGGGAACGCCCCGAACCGGGGCAACGAGTCCCTCGCCGATCCCAAGTCGAAGCTCCCGATCCTCAAGCTCCTGGCCAAGGCCCTGGCCCTGTCCGAGTCCAAGGACTTCGAGGGCGCGGCGAAGGTCTACCAGGAGATCGTCGAGAAGGAGCCCGACCTCGTCGACGCCTGGGAGTACCTGGGCAACACCCTGCTGCACCTGGGCCGCGGTCGCGAGGCTCTGGAGGCCTACGACCACCAGATGAAGCTCTCCGGAGGCACGCCCTATTCGGCTCTCACCATGGCCGGATGCCTGGTCCGGCTGGGACGCCTGGAGGAGGCGAACAAGTTCGCGCTGATCGCCGCGAAGGAGTACAACCAGGCCTACGAGCTCCTGGCGCAGATCGCGGTCAAGCAGGGGAAGCTCGACCAGGCGGCCACCTACGTGGACAAGGCCCTCGCCGGCGGCAGCGACCAGCCCGGAATCCACGTCACGCAAGCCGACCTGTTGCTGCAGCGGGGCAAGCCCGCCCAGGCCCTCGAGATGACCCAGAAGGTCGCGGCGACCGTCGAGACGGAGGGCTTCGACCCGCAGTTCTTCCACGGCCTCTACTTCATCCAGGGGGAGTCCCTGGCTCAGCTCGGCCGAGCCGACGAGGCGATCCAGTCCTTCCACAAGGAGATCGAGCTCTACCCCCACGAGCTGGCCGCCTACACCCGGCTCGCGGCCGTCTATGCCCTCTCGGGACACGGCGATCGGTCGGGCCCGGTGCTGCGCCAGATGGTCGAGGCGAACGACAACCCGGGGGGCTACGCCGCGGCGGCCCAGACCATGCGCGTGCTGGGCGATCCGGCGTCCGCCGAGCGCCTGCTGCAGTTCGCCCGGAGCCGCTGGCCCGACGCCAAGGTGCTCCGGGAGAACGAAGGGTGAGAGCCGGCCCGTCGGCGATCACGCTTCTCGTCGGCCTCCTCGCAGCCGCCGGCGTCGCGGCCGCCGGGCCGGGAGCGCCGGCACACCACCCGCACCCGGCCGGCGCCGTGCCGGCGCAGAGTCCCGAGGCGTTCGAGCGCGCGCTCGCCGCCGATCCCCGGGACGAGGCGCGGCGCCTCGCGCCCCTCGCCGCCTCCCTCATGGACCCCGATCCGGCCGTCCGCGAGCCGGCGGGTGAGTTCCTCGCCGCCTGCTCGCGGGCCCGGGGGCTGCGCCTGAGCCGCCGAGGCGGACCATGGGGCGACGACGATCTCCACAGCCTGGTCTCCCTGCTCCTGGTGGAGCCGGACCGGTTCCTGGCGGACGACGCCTTCCGGGCCCGGGTCACGGAGCTCCTGCCCCGGTCCCTCGCCCCGGAGACGGCGCCGGCGCTCACCGCCCAGGTGCTCTTCAACCTCTACGTGGAGGTGGGGGGGTTCTCCTTCGCAGACTCGGAGGCCATCGAGGTGGCGTGGGGTGCGGTGCCCCGGTCGAGCGCGCCGCGCCAGGTCCGGATCGAGCCCGGGAAGCTCCGGTTCCCGGACGAGCTCAGCGACCCGATCACCGCCTCGATCTTCTCGTTTCCCTCGAACTACTTCGACGCCGAGAGCGCCCGCCGGCTGCTCGCCGCGCTACGCCGGATCGCTCCGGAGCGCACCCTGGTGGCCCTCACCGACGTACCGATGACCTGGAGCCTCGCGGCGGCGGCGCGGAGCCTCGGAGTGACCCTGGTGGAGACCTACGGCCGGCCCTACTCGCCCTGGCCGCGGGACCCCTTCAGCGCCGCGATCCGGCCGGACGGCGGCCTCGCCCTGGTCGAGCGGCCCTACCGGCAGAAGGACCGGGAGGAGGACTTCTACATGGCGCGGGAGCTGATCCAGGCCCTTCCCCCGGCGCTCGACCGGAAGTGGGGTGAGCCGGTCTGGGGCGAGGCGCCGATCCCGTTCCACAACGGCCACGTCCTGATGGCCGGCGGCGCCGCCTGGGTGTCGCTCCACTCCCTGGAGCGGCAGATCCTGGGGATCCTGGGCCTCGAGCGCGTGCCGGTGGAGACCTTCTCGACCGCCGCCGGGATCGACCGGTACGTCGCCGCGGCACATCAGGCGATGCGCCGGATGGAGGAGCTCTACGCCAAGCCGGTCCACCTGGTCCATCCCCTGCCCGAGAGCGGCCCCACCGCCGAGCGCTCCGCGCTCATGCGCCGGATCGGCGGCGGTGCCGGCTTCGACCTCGACTCCATCGTCACCTTCCTGCCCGGCGAGGGCGACCGGCTCCACGCACTGGTCGCCGACCCGGCGGCCGGCCGGCGACTCCTCGCCGGCCTCGACGGCGACGAGTGGCAGACCCTGAGCCGGGTCTACGGCCTGACCCCGGCGGGAGACGCCCTCACCGCGCGCCTCCTGGCCTACCAGGAAACCCCGAGAACCGCGGCGCTCCAGGGCTTCCTCGACCTGGTCGCGGAGCATCTCACTGCGACCGGGATGCGCGTCCTCCGCCTGCCGCTCGTCCTGGTTCCCGTGGCCCTCTTGCCCGACTCCGGCGAGCTCGCCTTCCAGGACTTCGTGCTCGGATGGAACAACGTCGTGGTGGAGATCCGCGGCGGCCGGGCCCACGCGGAAGGGTTCGCCTCGCTGCTGCCCAGTGGCGACCGCATCGCCGTGGCGACCTTCGCCCGCGCGGGAACCGACCTCGATCTCCTGCCCCCGCTGGTCGCCAGCGTGACCCACAACGGCGGCTACCGCTGCGCCTCGAACCAGGTCCGGGCGCCGGGCCCGACGGCTCCGAGCCCGGGCGCCGAGCCCGGTCCGCGCTGAGCGCTCCAGGCTGGTAAGATCCGCCCGTGCGCGAAGCCATCGTGAACGACCAGGCGGTCCTCGATGAGGGTCCGAGGGGGAGCGCCACACCGCGCGCTCTCGCGCCCCGGGTGGCGTCTCCCGGGCTTCTCCGGCGCCTGATCTTGCGGGAGAGTCCCCGCCGGGTGAAGGTCAATGCGGTGCTTCGCTTCTACCACGAGGTGCTGGGTCTCGATCACCTGCACTACGGCTTGTGGAACGGCGAGGCCCGCACCCTCGAGGGGCTCAAGGCCGCCCAGCACCGGTTCTCGTGCCACCTGTGCGAGTGGATCCCGGAAGGGGTCCGCAGCGTCCTCGACGTGGGTTGCGGCACCGGCTCGACGGCGCTCCTGCTCAAGGAGGCCGGTTACCAGGTCGAGGGGCTCTCGCCCGACCCCTATCACCAGGACATCTTCGCCCGGCGGGTGGCGGCGCCCTTCCACCTGCGCCGCTTCCAGGAGTTCGAGCCGCCGCGCTCCTATGACCTGGTGCTCATGAGCGAGTCGGCCCAGTACATCTGGCTCGACCGGATCTTCCCCTCGGTCCAGCGCTCCGGCGCACCCGGCGGGTACCTGCTGGTGGCCGACTACTTCACGGTCAACGGCTGCCACGGCGCCCTGGCCAAGAGCGGCCACCCCCTCGACACGTTCCTCGAACGGGCCGAGGCCGCGGGCCTGATGCTCGAGCGCAGCGAGGACGTCACCGAAGCCGTGGCGCCCACCCTCGCCCTCGCCCAGAGCTGGCTCGAGACCTACGTCGAGCCCTGCCTGACCATGGCGTCGGACTCTCTGGCCTCGCGTCACCCCCACCTGGCACGGGTCGGGGGGTGGCTCTTCCGGGGCCGGATCGCCAAGCTCTTCGAGCTCAAGAAGCTCGTCGACTGCGACGAGTTCCGGCGCAACAAGCGCTACTACTTCCTCCTCTTCCGGCTCCCGCGCGGCTGAGACCCGGGGGAAGGGCCCGAGGAGGTCCGTCGGTTTGAGGCAAGGCTTCTCCAAGCATCTCGGCTGGGTCCCGGTGGCGGGCTTCGCTCTCGGCCTGCTCGCTCCTCCCTGCCCGGCCCAGGAGACGCCGTACCCGAGCCCGGAGACGACGAAGGCCGAGCTCGAAGCCGTCTGCCGGCGCCTCGAGGAGAGCGACAACCCCTACTTCGGCCGGCTGCCCGAGCGGCGGGCCGAGGAGGCCGCGAAGGCGGAGAGCGACCCGCGCCGCAAGGTCCCGCTCCTGGGCCTCCTGGGCTATGAGCTGATCCGCCTGGGGCGGTTCGACGAGGCCGTCGAGCACCTCGATGAGGCGCGGCGCCTCAGCGCCCAGGGCGAGCTCGCGAGCGACCACGAGCTGCGGTACAACGTGCTGGCGACCCTCGCCATGGCCCACCTCCAGCTCGCGGAGGACCAGAACTGCATCGACCTGAACACGCCGGCGAGCTGCATCCTCCCCATCGCGCCGGAGGCCGTTCACCGCAAGCCCGGGGAGGCCAAGGCCGCGGGCGACCTCTACCTCGAGGCGCTGAAGCAGAAGCCGGGCGACGTGACCGCCCGCTGGCTTCTCGCCATCTCCCGCATGCTCTCCGGCGACTATCCCGGCGGCGTGCCCGAGGCGCTCCGGCCGGCGCCCGACGCCCTCGCCCCCGAAGCGCCGTTCCCCCACTGGACCGACGTCTCGACCGCCGTCGGGCTCGACGCGGTGGACCTCTCCGGCGGCGCGGTGATGGAGGACTTCGACGGCGACGGCCTGCTCGACCTGGTGAGCTCGTCGTGGGACCCGTGCGAGCCGATGAAGGCCTGGCGCAACGACGGCCACGGCGGGTTCGAAAACGTCACCCACGCCTGGGGCCTCGACGGCCAGCTCGGCGGCCTCAACATGGTGCAGGCCGACTTCGACAATGACGGCATGCCCGACCTGCTGGTGATGCGCGGCGCCTGGCTGGGGGCGGACGGGCGCATGCGCAACTCGCTCCTGCGCAACGACCTCAAACGCCCCGCGGGACGGTTCGTGGACGTCACCGCGGCCGCCGGCCTGGCCTACCCGGCCTATCCCACGCAGGCCGCTTCCTGGGCCGACTACGACGGCGACGGCGACCTCGACCTCGCCATCGGCAACGAGTCGCCAGTGGGCACCACGAAGCCCACGACGCTCCACGGCCGCACCGGCCGTCCCTACCCTTCCCAGCTCTTCCGGAACAACGGCGACGGCACCTTCACCGACGTCGCCCGCGCCGCCGGCGTCACCAACCTGCGCTTCGCCAAGAGCGTCGCCTGGGGCGACTACGACGACGACGGCGACCCGGACCTCTACGTGTCGAACATCGGTCCCAACCGCCTCTACCGCAACAACGGCGACGGTACGTTCACCGACGTGGCGCCCGAGCTCGGGGTGGTCGAGCCGGCCGGCGGGAGCTTCGGGAGCTGGTTCTTCGACTACGACAACGACGGCGACCTCGATCTCTGGGTGAACCGCTACGACGCGTCGGTCGCCCAGGTGCTGGCCTCCTACCTGGGTCTCCCGGCGCAAGGGGGCGCGCCGGTGCTCTACCGCAACGACGGCGGCCACTTCACCGACGTCTCGGCCGAGGTCGGCCTGTGGCGCCCGAGCCTGCCCATGGGAACCAACTACGGCGACCTGGACAACGACGGCTACCTGGACGCCTACCTCGGCACCGGGGTGCCGGACTTCCAGGCGATCATGCCCAACGTCATGTACCGCAACGACGGCGGCCGCCGCTTCCAGGACGTGACCTTCTCCGGCGGCTTCGGCCAGCTCCAGAAGGGCCACGGCGTGGCGTTCGGCGACCTGGACGGCGACGGCGATCAGGACCTCTTCGAGCAGCTCGGCGGCGCGTTTCCCTACGACGGCTACCGCAACGCGCTGTGGCAGAACCCGGGCTCGGACAACGCCTGGATCGTGCTGCGCCTCGAAGGGCGCAAGGCCAACCGCTTCGGGGTCGGCGCCCGGATCGAGGTCCGCGTGGGCCAGGGCGAGACCCGCCGCTCGGTCTACGTCGTGGCCGGGACGGGCGGCTCTTTCGGCGGCTCGAGCCTGCAGCAGGAGATCGGCCTCGGGAAGGCCGACGCCATCGAGCGGATCACCATCGTCTGGCCCGGCAGCAAGACCCGCCAGAGCTTCGAGAACGTGGCGCCGAACCGGTACTATCGACTGATCGAAGGGCGGGCCGAGCTCGAGCCCGTGGAGGTACCTCGCATCCATCTGGGAGCGCACCGGGCCCCCGGCCCCGGGACCCACGACCGAGAGAAGCACCCATCATGATCCGAACCACTCCCTGCACTCTGCTCCTCCTCGCCGCCCTGCTCGCGGCGCCGGCCCTGGCCGGCGCCCAGCCGCCGGCCGCTCCGGCCGACTCCGGCCAGGACCCGGTCGCGGTGCTCAAGAAGGCCATGGACCAGGCGAAGGCCGGCAACATGAAGGAGGCGGTGGCGCTCCTCGAGCCCCTGCGCAAGCAGCCCGGCACGCCGCCCCCGATCCTCGCGACCCTGGGCGCGCTCTACCTCCAGGTCAACCGGGCCGGTGACGCCCTGGAGATCCTGGAGCCCATGGCCAAGGCGCCCGACGCCAACGCCGCGGTGCTCTACAACGGCGGCCGCGCCGCGTTGGCCGTGGGCAAGGTGGTGGAGGCCGAGAAGTTCTTCGAGCGCTCGGTGGCCCTGGAGCCGGGCACGCCCGCCTCCCGCGAGCTCGGCCTCATCCGTGGGCAGGAGAGCCGCTTTCGCGAAGCCCTGACCCTGCTGCTCCCCTGGGCCAGGACCCATCCCGACGACAAGGAGGCGCGCCTCGCCGCGGCCTTCGCGGCGATCCGGCTGAAGCGGCCGCCGGACGCCGAGGAGCTCCTCTCGGACCTGCCCCAGACCGACCCCCAGGTGCGCCTGGCCTGGGGCAATCTGCTGCTGCTCAAGAACGACGCCCCCGGGGCGGCGGCGACGCTCCGGCCGCTTCTCGACGAGCCGGAGGACAAGATCCCCGAGGCGATGCGCGGCGATGCCCGCCGCCTCCTGGCCGACGCCTACTTGCAGATGGGCAAGGCCGAGGACGCGGTCTCCGTCCTGAAGGATCACGCGCTCGGCCCCGCCTCGCACCTGAGCCTGGCGCGCGCGGAGTACCAGTCGGGCCACCTCGATCAGGCGATCGAGACCCTGCGCCCCTTCGCCGAGCCGATCCTCGCCCACTCGCCCGAGGAGAAAGATCCCCGGTGGGCGGTGGCGGGCGACATCGTCCAGGCGTACGGCCGGTGGCTGCTGACCGCCGGACAGGCGGACAACGCCCTGCCCTACCTTCGCCTCGCCACCCGGGTCCACCCGGACGACAAGGAGGCCTGGCAGGCGCTGGGGCAGGCCCTCGGAGCCACGGGCAAGCGCGACGAGGCCCAGAAGGCGCTGGCGAAGTTCCAGGAGCTGGCCCAGAAACAGGGCCCCACGACCGAGATGAGCGACCGCCTCAAGGAGCGCCAGGAGGACCCCACCGGCTTCCAGATCCAGCGCGCGAAGCAGATGCTGGCCCAGGGCGAGACCAAGGAGGCGCTCGACCTCCTCCAATCGGAGATCGCGCTCGAGCCCAAGGACGTCCGCCCCCGCCTGCTCGCCTCGAGGGTCTTGCTGGTGCTCGGCCGCTCCCAGGAAGCCCTCGACGTCGCCCAGCAGGCCCTCGCGCTGGCCCCCGACGACCCGGACGCCGTCTACCAGCGGGGCACCGCCAACCTGGCGCTGAAGCACTTCGACGCCGCGGAGGCGGACCTCCGACAGGCCTTGAAGCTGGCGCCCGACCACGTTCCGGCGCTGAACGACCTGGCGGTCCTGCTCCTGGTCAAGGGAGACCGGGACGAGGCCCGCGGCCTGCTCGAAAAGGTGCTGAAACTCCGTCCCGACGATCCCCAGGCCAAGGCCAACCTGGCGCGCCTCGACGCCAAGTCCAAGGCCGAGTCGTAGCGGCTCGCCGGTGGCTGCCACGTCCGAGGCGGTGAGCGAGCGCCCCGGGGCGAGCCGGTCGGCGGTCCCGATCTCCCCCGCGGCCGCCCTGGCCGTCGCCGCCGCCTTCGCGCTCCTCCGGCTCGCCCTCGCCCCCACCTTCGAGCTCCTGCCCCAGAGCGCGTACTACTTCACGGCCTACGCCGAGCACCTGGCGCTCTCGTACTACGACCACCCGCCGATGATCGGCTACCTGCTCCACTTCGGAGCGGAGCTCTTCGGCCGCACGAGCTTCGGCGTCCACCTGACCCTCTGGCTCACCACCCTCGCGACCCAGATCGCGTTCCTCGGCGTCGCCCGGCGCGTCCTGGGCCCGGCAAAGGCCCCCCTGGCCCTGGCGGTCCTCGCCTCGACCACCCTGGTCACCCTGCTCTCCTTCGTGGCGGTGCCGGACGTTCCCTTGCTCCTCTTCTGGACCCTCTCCGTCTGGGCTCTCGACCGGGCGCTCTTCGGAGCGGCGACCGGCGAGGAGCGGTCCGGAGAGGGCTCCGGGCCACGCGCGGCGGACGCCGCCCGCCCCGGCGCCTGGCTGGCCGCGGGCCTGTTCATGGGACTGGCGCTGCTCAGCAAGTACACCGCGCTCTTCCTCCAGGGAGGGCTGGTCCTCTTCCTCCTCGTCTCGCGCCGGCACCGGCGCCTCCTCGCGACGCCGTGGCCCTACGTCTCCTTGGCGCTCGCCCACCTGGTCTGCCTGCCGGTCTACGTCTGGAACGCGCGTCACGGCTTCGCGTCGTTCCTCTTCCAGTCGGCCGGGCGGGCGTCCGAGATTCGGTTCGACCCGGGCGACCTGCTCGGGTTTCTTGCGGGCCAGGCCGTGGTGCTGCTGCCGGTGCCCTTCGTCGCCTTCCTGGTGGTCGTCTACCGCAAGGGACAGAGGCTGCGATCCGGCGCCGACGATCCGGCGGCGAGGAGTCTCCTCCTGCTCTGTCTCTCGCTCCCCCTGTTCGCGACCTGCGTCGGTCTCTCGGCCTTTGCCTGGGTGAAGATGAACTGGGCGATGCCGGCCTACGTCGCCGGGCTGCTCCTGGCGGTCGAGGCCGTCGGCCGGCGCGCCTGGCGCTGGCACCTGGGGCTGGCGGTGCTCCTCCACCTGGCGCTCGCCGTCGAGCTGGTGGCCTATCCGGTGCTGCCGACCAACCAGGAGGCCTGGTTCGGCTGGGACGAGCTCGCGGCCCGGGTGGAGGGGCGGGCGGCTGACCACCCCGGGGCCTTCGTCTTCGCCGGCGACAACTACCGCACCACGGCCGAGCTCCGCTTCTACGCTCCCCGCCACGGCCCAGCGCCGATCTACGGCATGAACGTGATCGGCTGGAACGCCCTGGGCTACGAGTACCTGGGGGAAGACCTCGCGGCGCTCGCCGGCCGCGACGCCCTCTTCCTGCGCTCGGAGGCGCCCGGCGGGCCGAGCGCCGAGACCGAGCGCTACGCGGCCCAGACCCGGCGCTTCTTCCGGGAGGTGCGGGAGCTCGAGCCGATCGAGATCCGCCGGGGCGGCCGGATCGTCCGCCGGTTCCGGGTGTTCTACTGCACCGGCTACCGTGGGCCCGACGGCCCGGCGGACTGAGTCTCGGGTGGTACGATCCCGAGCCGTGAAGCGCGCTGGCCGTCCTCCCGCCCGATCCCTCGCCCTCGGGGCCCTCTCCCTTCTCCTCGCCGCCCTCGCGGTCGCGGCCTGCGGCCGCTCGAACCCCCTGGAGACGGTGCCCGAAGGCCGGCCGATCGTCCTGATCTCCATCGACACCCTGCGCTCCGACCACCTGCCGGCGTACGGCTACGATGGAGTGAAGACTCCGGCCATCGACGCCCTGCGCGCCGACGCCATCCTCTATCGGCGAGCCTATAGCGAGGTGCCGCTCACCCTGCCCTCGCACGCTTCGATCCTCACCGGCCTGCTGCCTCCGGCCCACGGCGTGCGGGACAACGCCGGCTACCGCCTGCGCGAGGCGGCGGGGCCCACCCTGGCCGAGCGGCTGCACCAGGCCGGCTACGCCACCGGCGCCGCCGTCTCGTCCTACGTCCTGCGCCACCAGACCGGCATCGCCCGGGGGTTCGACGTCTACGACGATCACTTCTCGGCGGGGCGGGAAGAGACCATCGGGGAGATCCAGCGCGCCGGTCCCGAGACCCTGGAGGCGGCGCTCCCCTGGCTGCGCTCGGTCGCCGATCGCCCCTTCTTCCTCTTCTTCCACATCTACGAGCCCCACACTCCGCGCGATCCCCCCGAGCCGTTCGCGGCCCGGTACGGCAAGACCTACGATGGCGAGGTGGCCGCCGCCGACGCGGTGATCGGCCGGCTGCTCGACGAGCTCAAGACCCTGAAGCTCTACGACCGCGCCACCGTCATCCTGCTCTCGGACCACGGCGAGGGACTGGACGACCACGGCGAAGACGAGCACGGCGTGCTCCTCTACCGCGAGAGCCTCCAGGTGCCCCTGATCGTCAAGCTCCCGGGCTCGCTCGACGCCGGCGCCTCGGTCGCCCGGCCGGCCGAGCTGGTGGACGTGGCGCCCACGGTACTGGGGCTGGCGGGAGCCGACGTGCCCGAGTCGCTGCCCGGCACCTCGCTCCTCGCCCTCGCCGCGCCCGCGCCGGAAGGCGCCGCCCCCCGGGCGCTCTACTCCGAGTCCTTCCACGCCCGCCTGCGCTTCGGATGGAGCGGCCTGACCTCGGTCATCCGCGGCCACTATCAGTACATCGAGGGCACCGACCGGGAGCTCTACGACCTCGCCGCCGACCCCGCGGAGACAAAGAACCTGCTGCGCGACCAACGCAAGGTGTACGCCACGTTGCGCGACGCCCTCCACGGCTTCGACTCGAAGCTCCAGCAGCCGTTCGAGGAGGACTCGGCGACCCGCGCCGCCCTGGCCAGCCTGGGCTACCTGGGGAGCACCGCCGCGGCGGCCGAGGGTCCGTTGCCCGATCCCAAGACCATGCTCGGGGCCCTGGACGGCTTGCGCTCCGGGGTGGAGGCGGTCTCCCGCGGCGAGAACGAGCGCGCCGTCCCCTTGCTCCGCAAAGCGACCCAGGAGATTCCCCGCTCCATCGACGCCTGGCAGTTCCTGGGCCTTGCCCTCGACCGGATGGGCCAGACGAAGGAGGCCCTGGCCGACTACCAGAAGGCCTTCGAGCTGTCGAACGGCTCACCGCTCCTGGCCAAGCCCCTGGCTCGCCTGTCCCTCCAGCTCGGGCACCTGGACGACGCTCTCCAATACCTCCGCCTGGCGATCGAGAGCGAGCCGGACAACGCGGGCCTGCGCCTGATCCAGGCCCGCACCCTCCTGGTCTCCGGCCATCCCGACAAGGCGCTCGAAGCCGCCGACGAGGCGATCCGGGTCGCTCCGGGCTCGGCCGACGCGTACTACTTGAAGGGGGCGGTGGAGATGGGCGCGCGCCGGCCCGCGCCGGCGGAGCGGGACCTGCGCAAGGCCCTGGAGCTCGCTCCCGGGCACCCGGCGGCGCTCAACGACCTGGCGGTCCTCCTCATGAGCCAGGGCCGGCGCGACGAGGCCCGGACGCTCCTCGAGCGCCTGGTGAAGGCCCAGCCGGACAATCAGGCCGCGAAGGACAATCTCGCCCGCCTCAAGGCGACGTCCTGACGATCTCGACCCGCCGGTTCGAGGGAAGCCCTTCGATCACCTCCCGCTGGCCGTCCGGCCAGCGAACGGTCAGGCGGTCCACCGTCGTCGCCGCGCCGAGGCCGAAGTGCACCGGAAGCTGGTTCTGGGAGAGGTACGAGGACTCGGTCCGCACCTCGCGCCACTGGGTGCGCCCGCCGGCCTCCACCGTCACCCGGGCGCCGATCCCGAAGCGGTTGCCGTCCGGGCGCCGGAGCGCCACCTGGAGCCAGCCGCCGGCACCCGGGCTCACGTTCTCGTAGACCTCGTCCAGGTCGTTCGAGTCGTTGATCACCAGGTCCAGGTCGCCGTCGCCGTCCAGGTCCCCGGCCGCCATGCCGCGGCTCGCCCGCACCACGTCCATCCCCGAGTCCTTCACCTCCTCGAACCGCCCCTTGCCCTGGTTGCGGAACACCTGGTTGCGCTGGCGGTAGGTGGTCGTCTTGTCGATCAGCTCGATGTTGTCGATGATGTGGCCGTTGGCCACGACCACGTCCGAGGCGCCGTCCTGGTCGAAGTCGTCGAAGACGACGCCGAAGCCCACCCGGGTCAGCGAGGGCTCGGCGAGGCGGGTGGTGTAGCGCCGGTCCAGAAACAGCCAAGGAGCGGTCTCGCCGTAGACGGCGTTGGTCTGGCCGTCCATGTGGGTGGTCATGATCTCGGGCTCCTGGTCGCCGTCGAGATCCCCCACGTCGATCCCCATCCCGGCCTCCGGCGCCCCCCGGTCGCTGTAGGCGGTGCCGGAGAGGACGCCGATCTCCTCGAAGCGTACCTGCCCGTCGTCGCCCGGCCCCATGTTGCGGTACATGAGGTTGGCGGTCATGTCGTCGGCGACGTAGAGGTCGGGCCAGCCGTCGCCGTCGAAGTCGCTGAAGAGCACCCCGAGGCCCTTGCCGCGGGCCTTGGCGAAGCCGGCCTCGGCGGTCGCCTCCTCGAAGGTGCCGTCGCCCCGGTTGAGGAAGAAGTGATCCGGCAGCCCGTGGTAGGAGTCCGGATGGCAGTAGGTGCGGATGCCCTCGGACTGCTTGCCGCAGATCGGGTTGTTGTCGTAGCTGAAGTCGACGTAGTCGGCCACGTAGAGGTCCAGGTCGCCATCCCGGTCGACGTCGGCCAGGCCCGCGCCGGAGCTGCCGCTCGGCTCGGCGACCCCCGCGCGGTCGGTGACGTCGCTAAAGGTGCCGTCGCCCTGGTTCTCGAAGAGCTGGTTGCGGCCGTAGGCCGTGACGTAGAGATCGAGGTCGCCGTCGCCGTCCACGTCCCCGGCCACCGCCCCCATGCCGTAGGCCTCGACCGAGATCCCGGCGCGGTCGGTGACGTCGACGAAGCGGCCGCCGTCGTTGCGGAAGAGCTTCGACTTCGGGGTCTCTCCCTGGTAGCCGCGCAGGGCGGAGCTGTCGACCATGAAGACGTCGGGGTCGCCGTCGCCGTCGTAGTCGAAGATCGCCACCCCGGAGCCGACGGTCTCGATCACGTAGTACCGGCCGCTCGCCCCGGTGTGGTGGCGAAAGACCAGGCCCCAGGGCCCGGAGACCTCCCGGAACCGAATGCCGCCCGCCGGCGGAGGCGCGGCGCCCCGGGAGGCTCCCGAGCCCAGGAGGAGCGCCAGGAGCAGGTGCGCGAGGCACCGCCGGGTCACGGTCTCTCCCCGGTTCCCGGGCTCGCGGCACCACCTTCCTGCCGCCACGGGCTGCGCACCGGCTCACCTCGCTCGTAGTCCTGGAGCCAGCGGCGGTTGCGGGCCACCACCTCGGGCCGCCCCGTGGGCTCCACCTGCCCGAGGACCCGCCGCTGCCAGGTGACGGCGTCCTGGAACCGCCCCGCTTCGGCGTAGGCCATGCCCACGGTCTCGGCGTGCTCCAGGTTCGCCTGGCGGCGGAAGGCGTCCTCGGCGAGGACCACCGCCCTGGCGCCGTCGCGCACCGCCGGGTCGGGTGCCGTGGCCAGGAGGCGGGCCAGGAGGTGGGAGAGGACCAGGTTGCCGGGCAGCGCGACGAGATCGGCCTCCAGGGCCTTGGGGGGGACCGGGGGGGACCCCGCCCGGGGCAGCGCCAACGCCAGGCCGAACCGCGGGTCGACCAGGTCCGGCGCGAGCTGGACCGCGCGGCCGAGCTCTTCGGCCGCCGCGGAGAACCGGCCGGTCCGCCCCAGGAGCTTCGCGAGCTCCTCGTGGGCGGCCTCGGACTTGGGCAACAGCTCGGCCGCCCGACGGTAATGGTCGAGCGCGCTCTCGGCGTCGCCCCCTTGCTCCTGGAGCTCGGCGAGCTCGAGCTCGGCCTTGCCGGCGAGTGAGGTCTCGTCCTCCCGGAGCTTGGGGAGGAGGGCCTCGAGCTCTTCGGTGGCGCGCCGGGTCTGGCCCGCCTGGCGCAGGGCATGGGCCCACTCCAGGTGGGCGCCGTGGTCGAGGGGATCGATCTCGGCCGCCTTGCCGTAGTGCTCGGCCGCCTCGGACCACCGGCCCTCGTCGGCCAGGGCGGCCGCCAGGTTGTACTGGGCGTTGCGGAAGCCCGGGTCGAGCTCGATCGCCTTCTCGAACCGCTGGACCGCCTCGTCTCGCTGCCCGGCCTGGATCAACGCGAAGCCCAGGTTGTACTGGTTCCGAGGGTCGTCCGGGGCGAGCTCGACGGCTTGCCGGTACTCCTGGATCGCCACCTTCAACAGGCCCTTCTCGAGCGCCCGGTTCCCCCGCTTGAGGTGGATCGACGCCCCCTTGAGGAGCCCGGCGAGCTGGTCCATCAAGGGGTCCGGGAAGCGGACCAGGTTGCCGTGGGAGAGGACCAGTTGCTCCTTGGCCTTGGCGAGGTCGCCGG
>CAZIIB010000016.1:0-18261 GCA_964539125.1 uncultured Thermoanaerobaculia bacterium
CCACCCCATGGGGCCGTTCGAGATGGTCGACCTGGTCGGGCTCGACGTGCGGCTCTCGATTCTTCGCTACCTCCACGACACCTTGGGCGAGGCCTACCGGCCCAATCAGCTCCTGGTCCAGTACGTCCGCGCCGGACGCCTGGGCAAGAAGGTCGGCCGCGGCGTCTACGAGTACGACGAGGACGGCGCCCGGATCGTCAAGACGAGCTGAGGGGTCTGCGAGCTCCCTCACCCTCGAACCTTGAAGGGCGCGTACGCCACCTCGCGCGCTCCCTGGGCGTCCGCCGGCAGGAGCACCTCCAGGCGGTAGCTCCCGGGAGCGAGGCCGTCCGGATCCAGCCGCCCCACCAGGACGTCCGGCTGCCCTTCTGCGGGCTGCCGCCGACCCAGAATCTGGAGGCTCCCCGCCTTCATCGCTTCACCCTTCTCGTCGACGATTCGGCTCTCGAGCTCCACGCCGGCCGCCGCCAATCCGATGCCTGGAACCAGCAATCGCGCGGCCTCTCCGGGCGCCAGCACCGGCACCGCGGCCGGTGCGATCCGCTTGCCTTCGACGACGAAGGGATAGGTCTGCTCGGCGGCGGCACCGGCGCCCGAGACCACCGAGGCCACCACCCAGCGCTCCCCGGCGGGCTGCATGAAGAGCGGCGGCAGCAGCCGGGGCCCGGGAGCCGTCGGCGGCACGTTCAGGCTGAGCCGGCGCATCCCTTCCCGGCCGGTCGCGGGCTCGCGCACCAGCACCCGGATGTCGTAGTTTCCCGGCGCCAGCTCGAGCTCTCCGGCGAGCTTGGCGCCCTCCGCCGCGCTCTCGCCCCCGAGCTCGGACACTCCGAGCTGTACCGACTGGGCGAAGAAGTCGGCCACCCGGCCGTTCTCGCCGAAAGCGTAGACGTAGACTTGCGCCTCGATCCATCCGTCCGGGTTGACGGCCGGGCTTCCGCCGAGCAGATCCCTGCCCGACACCTCGGCGACCACCGGCACCCGGGCCAGATCGCCGTCGTAGTCCAGGGCCGTGGCCCGGGCCTCCACGTCCAGGCCCGACGCACCAGTGCCTCCCAGCAGATGGGCCGCCACCCGCGTGCGCCGTTCGAGGAGCGGCGCCTGCCCGGCGGGCTCGGGCGCGAAGTAGCCGGTCCGGTAGATCACCTGGGCGTTCTTGGGAACGCCGGCGACCTCCACCCGCACCGGCTGGAACGAGCCGTCCTCGGGCACGTCCTCGGCCTGGAAGGTGAGGAGGTAGGTCACGCTGGTGCGCTCGAGGACGTCCTGGAAGCCGGCCGCCAGGTCGTTGGTGTTCTCGACCAGGGTGCCGCCGGTCGCGTGAGCCAGGTAGGCGAGGCCGTTCTTCAGACCCGTCACGTCGGTCGCCGCGACTCCCCCCGCCAGGCCGCCGGCGTCCACGCCTTGAATCACCCACCCCGTGCGCTTGAGCTCGGCGACCATCTCGCGGACCTTCCGGCTGAGGAGGCCCCCGCCGCCGCTTTCTACACCGGGGCTCCCGTCGGTGAAGGAGTTGAACAGCGTCTCGTCGAACCCCTGGCTGAAGAGCACCAGATACTTCGACCCCTCGACGGCCCGGAGCTGCCGGGCGAGCCCCTTGAGCCCGTCCGCCAGGTCCGAGATCTGGTCGGCCCGCTGCGCGCGGTAGGCCTGCTCGGAGAGGGCCGAGCTGTGGGAGAGGATGTTCGCCTCGAGAAAGGCCCCCATCGACCGACGACCTCGATAGCTGCTGAACCCGCTGTACCCGGCGCCCAGCTCACCGGACAGCGCCTGGGCGAAGTCGCTCGTCTGGTACCCGGCGGCCTTGCCCACCTCGCCGAGGGCGGCCTCCCGGCTCCCGGCGGTCAGCCCCAGCGGGTCCGGCTTGCCTCTCGCCACCACCTCTCCGGGCGGCAACGGCTTGTTCTGAAGCAGGGCGTCGAAGGCGTCCAGGACCCGTTCGACCTGCGCCCGGTCGGGGGTGAATCCGAGGGGCATGTTGACCCCTTCCCGGTCGCTGTAGAAAGCGACGGCCACCAGGTCGGAGGGCTGGAACGAAGAGCGGAGCAGCTCGCGCGCCGAGTCGATGGCCCGCGGGATGTACCCGGGCTCGGTGAACGCCAGGTCGAACATCAAGAGGTAGTGGCGCCGCGCCGCCGGCGGGACCTCGGAGAAGGCGGGCCCTTCCGGCGCCCCGGCCGCGCCCTCGGCTCGGCGGCCGGGCCGGGCGCCGGTGCGGCCGGTGTCCAGTACCTCGAACCCGCTCAGCGGGCGCTCGGTCTTGCCGTCGAAGACCCGGAAATCCTTGGCCTGGAGGCCGCGGACCGGCTGGCCGTTCACCAGGACCTGGACCGGCACCTCGACGGCGACCACCGTGGTCTCCCCGGAAAAGACCGTCCTTTTTCCCGATCGCTCCTGCCCCTGAGCGAGGACGGCTTGAGAGGTATAGACAGTGGCGAAGGCCCCGGCCGCGAAGATCACGGCCAGGGGAGCGAGCACGCGGAATGAAGCCGGTCTCATGATCTCCTCCTCGGCGCGCCGCGGCTCGCGATCAAGGGAGTCGCGAATCGAGCCTTGCGTGGTGAATGACAACCTCTTGTACCACCTGGAGAGGCAAGGCTCGTGCCAGTGCATGGAGCTTGATACCCTGACGCGCCATGGACGAGTCCATCGATCGCGATCTCTCCGGCCGGGTGGCTCTGGTGACCGGCGCCTCCGCCGGCCTCGGCCTCGCGGCGGCCCGCGCCCTCGCCCGCCGGGGGGCGACCCTGGTCGTCTCCTCCCGCGGTGGTGAACGGCTCGAGCGCGCCCGCGCCGAGCTGGCGGACCTTCCCGGCGCGGGCGAGGTGGCCGCCGTCGCCGCCGACGTCGCCGAGCTCGGCGACCTGGAACGGCTGGTCGCCGGGGTGACGGAGCGTTTCGGCCGGATCGACGTCCTGGTACCCAACGGCGGCGGGCCGCCGGCCAAGCCCGCGCTGGAGCTCACCGAGGAGGATTGGGCGCGGGCGATCCCGCTCGTCTACCTCTTCGTGCCGCGACTGTGCCGGCTGGTCCTCCCGGGGATGCGCGAGCGGCGGTGGGGCCGGATCGTGGCGATCAACTCCATCTCCGCCCGCCAGCCGATCCCGGGCCTCGCCCTCTCGAACTCCCTGCGCCCGGGGCTCCTCGGCTACCTGAAGACCCTGTCGCGCGAGGTCGCCGCCGACGGCGTGACGATCAACGCCGTGCTGCCCGGCTACACCAAGACCGACCGGCAGACCGAGCTGATCGAGGACGAGGTGGAGCGCACGGGGGATGCGCCCGAGGTCGTGGAGCGGCGCCGCGCCGGCGACGTCCCCATGGGCCGGATGGCGAGCCCGGACGAGATCGGCGAGGTGGTCGCCTTCCTCTGCTCCCCGGCGGCCTCGTTCGTCAGCGGCCAGGCAGTGGCCGCGGACGGCGGGGCGACTCGAGCCATCTGACCAGATCACCCCCACACCCTCGTTCCCTCTCCCACCCGGATCACCACCTCACCCGAGGAGATCGGAACCGCACTTCTCCGACTCGAGTCGGACGATTCTGAAACCTTTCCCGGGGGTCCGGCGTATGTCCTACTGGAGTCGGAGATAACCGATGGCACGAGACCCGGGACAAGGCACAGTGAAGCTGGGCGAGCGCGAGCTCGACCTGATGGAAGCGCTCTGGGACCTGCGCGAGGCCGCGGTGGCGGACGTGCACGAGACGCTGGCCCGCCGGGACGTGGAGATCGCCTACACGACGGTCCAGACCATGCTCAATCGCTTGGTCGACAAGGGCCTCGCCGCGCGTCAGCTCGACGGCCGGGCCTACCGCTACCGGCCGCGCCTCCCGCGACCCGAGGCGGCGGGCGGCGCCGTCGGCTCCCTGATCGCCCGGTTTTTCGGAGGCTCGGCGGAGGAGCTGGCCCGCCACCTGGTCGAGGAGGATCTGAGCGATGCCGAGCTAGAACGCATCCGGCGCCTGATCGAGCGGCGGCGGAAGGAGGCCCCGTGAGCGAGCTCCTGGCCGGGGCCGGCGCCCGGCTCCTCGCCGGCCTGCTGAGCGGCTGGCTCAGCGGCGCCCCGTTCGCCGCGGGTTTCCTCCTCACGCGCCGGCTCCACCGGGCGGTCCACCCGCGCCTGGCCTACGTCTTGTCGCTGTTCGCCTTCGCGGCGACCCTCGGCGCCGCCCTGCTCGCCTTCGGCCGAAGCGCCGGGGGAGCGGCTCCCGGAGGCGCCGGAGCGGTCCAGGTGTCGCTCGGCGGCACCGGGGACTTCGCCGCGGCGGGAGCCGTCGTCTGGGCGCTCGGCGTCCTGCTCCTGGGCGCCCGCGAGCTCGCCGGCCACCGGCGGCTCGCCCGTCGGCGGCGGAGCTGGCAGCCGCTGTCTCCGGCCGACCTCCCGGGCCCGGAGAGCCCCACGGGCCACCGCTTCGCGACCGGCGCCGGGAGCGCGCCGCTCGCCGTCGGGCTCTGGCGGCCGGTCGTCTTCGTCCCCCGGGGGCTGCTGGGGCGGCTTCCGGCAACCTCGATGCGCCGCCTCCTCGCCCACGAGATCGACCACGCGCGCTGGAGGGATCCCCTGGCGACCGCCGCCCTGCGCGGCGCGCGCATCCTCCTGTGGCCGGTCGTCCCGCTCCTGGTCCTCGAGCGCCTGGCCCGGGAGGAATCCGAGGCGGCCGCCGACCGTGCGGCGCTGGCGGGTGCGGACCGCGCCGCCGCCCTGGACTACGCCGAATGCCTGCTCTCCCTGGCGGCCCGCGGCGCTCGCCCCGCCCGGGCCGGCGTCGCCGCCCTGATCTCCGGGAGGCTCGAGGGACGGGTTCGCAGGCTTCTCGCCCCCGGGCGACGATCCGGCGTCTCGACCCTCGCCTGGCTCGTCGTCGTCGGGGCGGTCACCGCCGTCGCCCTCGGCGTGCCGGCGGTGGCGGTCTCGGTCCCCGGCGCCGCGGAGGGGATCCGGCCGGCGTCGAGAGACGACGTGCGGATCGTGATCCCCGTGCGCATCGAGAGCGTGGCGCGGCACCGCATCGTCCGCCGGGAGTGACGGCGGCCGGCCGGCCCCTCTCGCCCCCCCAACCGAACGACAACGAAAGGAGTTTTTCGTCATGAGACATCTCATGCCGTGGGTGACGTGCGCCCTGATCGTGACCTCCACCGCGGCCGTCGGCGGCGCCCTGCGGGCCGCGACGCCCTCGATCCGCTGGGAGAGCGTCCCGGTGAAGTCCGCCTCCGGGACCGAGCGGAGCTTCGAGCTCGGCCACCTGAGCGTCCCGGAGAACCGGGAGAGCGGCTCGGCCCGGTCGATCGACCTGGCGTTCCTCCGCCTCCCTTCGACCGCCGAGCACCCCGGCCCGCCGATCGTCTTCCTCTCCGGCGGACCGGGACAGCCGGCGACTCCCATGGTCCGGTCGCCGGGCTTCCTCGCCGGCCTGGAGGCCCTGCTCCCGATCGCCGACGTCATCCTCCTCGACCAGCGGGGGATCGGCCGCTCGACCCCGAACCTCGCCTGCCCCGCCGAGGCGCCGGCGCCGCTCGACGTCTTCAGCGACGACCCGGAGGCCGTCGAGCCGCTGCTCCGGGCGGCCGCCGCCTGCGCCGAGCGCCGCCGCTCCGAGGGGATCGACGTGGCCGCCTACAACACCCGGGAGAGCGCCGACGACCTCGAGGACCTACGCCGCGCCCTGGGCGCCCCGAAGCTCGACCTGATCGGCTTCAGCTACGGCACGCACCTGGCGACCGCGGCGATTCGCCGGCACGGCGACCACCTCGGCCGCGTGGTCCTCGTGGGCACCGAGGGGCCGGACGACACCTGGAAGCTTCCCTCGACCTTCGACACCCAGCTCGAGACGATCTCGACTCTGGCGGCGGCCGACCCGACGATCGGAAAGCAGATGCCCGACTTCGCGGCGGTCACCCGGCGGGTCCTGGCGCGCGCCGCCGAGACGCCGTTCTCCGTCGCGATCACCTCCCGCGACGGCGAGAAGCTGACCCTCCCCGTGGGCCGCCGGGGCCTCCAGCGCATCCTCCTCTGGGACATCGGAGACGGCAACGACGTCCCCTGGTTCCCGGCCCTCGTCCACCAGCTCGACCGCGGCGACACGAGGACCCTCGCCTGGTTCGTCCGCAAGCGCTACCCGCAGGTGGGCGCGGGCATCCCGCTCATGTCGTTCGCCATGGACTGCGCATCCGGGATCTCGGCGCCGCGCCGGTCGCGGATCGAGGCCGAGGCCCCGGCGGCCACCTTCGGCGACGTGATGAACGACCTCTACGAGACGGTCTGCGACGCCATCGGGGTGCCCCAGCTCGACCCCTCGTTCCGGGCGCCGATCCGCTCGCCGGTCGAGGCCCTCTTCGTGAGCGGCACGATCGACAGCAACACGCCGCCCTACCAGGCCGAGGAGATCGCCTGGGGGATGCCCAACGCCCATCAGCTCATCGTCGAGAACGCGGGCCACGAGGACATGCTCCCCGACCCGCGGGTCCAGCAAGCGATCGGGACGTTTCTGGCCACCGGCGAGCTCTCGACCGCGCGGGTCGTCCTGCCGCGGCCCGCGTTCGTCGCCCTGGACCGGGTGCGCGAGTGAGCCCGGGCGTAGTCCGACCACCAATGACCCGGCGGCCTACCGCCCTTCGTCCCCCTGCGGCGTGAAGACCTGGTTGGTGAAGGGGTTGGCGGTGGGCCGCCGGACCACGTTGAAGCCGAAGTTGGCGGCCCGGTGGCAGGAGTTGCAGGCGCGGGTCAGCTCGTCGAAGGCGTCGTCGAAGCGGGCCTTGTCCTCGGCCTGGATGGCGAGGTCGAGCTGGTGGAGGGGCTCGGTCACCATCTTGGGCACCAGGTCCTTGATCGGCAGCGGCGAGCCCTTCTGGGTCGGATGGAAGCGGACCGCGTCGTCGAAGCCCTCGCGGAGCTCGTCGAGCTCGTAGGCGGCCAGCGGCCAGTTCTCGGCCTGGCCGGCGAACCAGAGCTTGGTGTGGCGCATCTGGTTGAAGGTCATGATCTCGCCCAGGCCGGGCACGTAGGCGGGCTTGGTGGTCGCCGGAGGCGCGGGGGGCTGCTGCCGGCAGGCGCCGGCGAAGAGGGCGGAGGCGGAGAGGACGACGAGGACGACCGGAAGGCTCGAGAGTCTCATGGCGCTCTCCAGCGTAGCGCAGCCGGGCTACGGCCGGTCCGGCTCCATCACCTGGCTCGCGGTCTCCGGCTCGCCCAGGGCCCGGATCGGCGCCCCATAGAGCCCGCTGCCGCGGACCGCGGTGACGAAGCGAGCGTCCGCGGTGACCAGGGGCGCGTCCCAGTCGAAGGCGAGGGCCAGGTAGAGGCAGTCGTAGACCGGATGGGCGAGCTCGTGGGCCAGGGTGAGAGCCTTCTCGACCAGCTCGCTCGCCGGCGCGAGGGTCAGGGGCGCTTCGAGGAGCAGGGCCAGGCCGCGGTACGCCTCCTCCCAGGTGAGCTCCCGTCGGCGGGCCTTGGCCCAGAGGACGTTGGCGCACTCGACGAGGATCCAGTCCGGAGCGTGGAGCTCTTCGCCGCGGAGGGCCGCGGCCGCCTCGCTCCCCCGTTCCTCGACGACCCACTTGACCGCGACGCTGGCGTCGACGATCCAGGCGCTCATCGGGACCTCATCGGCTCGAGGATCGGGGCTCGCTCGGAAGGTCCCGGCGGCGGTCGGCACGGAGGAGCTCGGCGCTGTCGGTGGCGCTCCGGCCCGCGGTCTCGCTCCTGAGGCTCGCCGCCCGCTCCCAGAAGTCGGCCGCGCCGGGAGCGAGGGCTGCCTCCAGGATGGCGCGGTGCTCGGCCTCGGCCGAGCGGTTGTGCTCCGCCGCGCGCATCTTGAGGCGGCGGACGATCTCGGGGTCGAGCTTGCGGACGGTGAGCTGGGCCATGGCGATCTCCCTTGGAGGCGCTGCCTTCATTGCCTGCAATGATAGCACAGTCTCCGCGGCTTGGCCTGGGCCGGAGTCCTATCGCTCGCCTTCGGAAGGGCTCACCACGACCGTTCGCCAGACGACCCGCCAGGTCCCGGTGTCCCGCTGGAGCACCAGGAGATCGGTTCCGGCCTCGCGGTAGGCCGTGCCTCCGAGCTCGTACTCGATCTCGAAGCCCGCCGTGGCCACCGCCGTCGGTCCGATCACGTCGACGTGCGGGGTCCCCCCCTCGAACACGCGCACCTTGGCGCTTTCGCCGAACTGCCGGTAGGAGTCGACGATCGCCTCGCGACCCTCCACGCGCTCCTCGAGCCCCGGCATGGCGAGGACCATGTCCTCGGAGAAGTAGGTCCGCAGCTCGTCGTACCGGCCCTCGAGCCAGCACTCGTTGATGGCGCGGACGATCTCCAGGACCTCCTGGGCTCCGGACATCAGGGCGCCTCGGGGAGCGTGTACTCGAAGTCGTAGAAGTGCTTGCCGTCCCGGATGTCGATGGACATGGTGCCGGCGAGGCCGGTCAGCCCGCCCGTGGCCGAGTCGGGGACCACGGTGACGCTGAGGTGGGGTGCGCCCCGGGTCATGACGCCGCTGTGCTGGAGGGCGAAGGTGCCGTTCCGGCCGGCGAGGGTACCGGTGACGATCTCCATGGCCACGTACCCCGCCGAGCCGTCGACCCCGGTCCGCACGGCGAGCATCTGGCCCTCGCTCGTCCCCTCGAGGTCGCCGTGGAAGGTCTTCTCGATGGACATCCGGCCGACCGCCTCGCCGCCGGTGGCCTCCTCGGGCGGAAGGGGCTTGAGATCGACGTCGAAGGTGCCGCGGGCGTGATGGGTCATGGGCGTCTCCTCGGTCCTCGCGGTCGGTGTCGGCCCGGGCGGCGACGCGAAACCGGCGATGCCAAAGGTCGTGCCGACGACGAACAGGATAGCGACTCGGCTACGGATTGGGAGGTTCCTCACAGCTCACCTCCAGACCGAGTCTCCTCGAGTCTGGAGCTCGAGGCTCGCGCATGTTCTCGAAGGAACTCGGGTGCGAAGTCGGCGCCGTTGGGCCACGACAGCGTTCCCGTGACGGGATCCAACCAGACCTGCGCGAACTTCTCGGGGTCGTTGAGTGGCTCGAAGACCGGCCCGTCGAGCTTGCCTGAGAGATCGACTTCCCCTTCGAAGCCGTCGTTGAACCGGACCCAGACCACGAAGTCCCGTACCAGCTCCGCGTCGGTGAGTCTGAGGATCTTCATCCTTCGACTCTACCGGAGCGCCGCCTCCACCGTCGAACGGCCCAGAGACAGCTACCCACGATTAGGCACGGCAGCCACACGAAGAGAATCTCGGACCGCAACGCAGCCGGCGCACGCAAGTTGAAGAAGCCGGCAATGCTGAGGGGCGAGACCACGATCGGCCGCCAGGGCGCGAAGAACCGTTGCATCGAGAAGGGGATCAGTAGGCCGATCCCGAGGCCACCGTCGGTGAGTGTGTCCAGGAGCCCATGGGACGCGGCGCTCGCGAAGATCACCAGAAACGTCTTCAGCCGCGAGGACCGCAACCGCTCGGCCAAGGGGATCGCGGCAAGGCCCAGCAGCGCCGCGAAAGTCAGCGAGTGCGTGAACCCCCGGTGCCCGAACGCACTGCCATACGGCACCCCCAGCCAGAACCCGATGACGTCGACATCGGGGAGCATCGAGCAGAAGACTCCAAGAGCCAGGAGCCGGCGTGAAACCACCTCGCGGCCCAAGCCGAGCCGAGTGGCCAGAGGCACCGCCGGATGCGAGAGGATCGTCGGCATCAGGAGGGCGCTCCCTCGACGTTGGACGTGCCTTCTCGTCGGTCAGCCTGCACTACTCGGCACGACCCACCCAATACCAGGGATGTCGCTTCTGGTGCGCCACAGCCAGGATGAAGACGTCGGCGGCCTCGCCCCTCTCCTCGAGGACGTAAACCAGGCTGTAGGGGAACCGGGCGATCAAGAACCTCCGGATGCCGCGGAGAACCTCTCTGCCGGCTCGGGGATGAAGCGCGACGCGATCGAGACCCACCTGGACCTCATCGAGGAAGACCTCGCCGAGTCCCTCGTTCCTCTCGTTGTAGAAAGCGGATGCTTCGAAGAGCTCGCGGCGGGCGAGCCGATGCCACGAAACGGAGGTCACTTCAGACGGGATCGGGCTTCCAGCATGACCTCCGCCGAGGGAATCGCGCGACTGGCTCCCGATTGCAGCTCCTGGTAGCGGCGCTCAGCCTCTTCGGCCCAAACCAGCTCGACATCCTGGTCCTCGGAGGGCTCCAGGCTCAGAAGGAGGACTCGTGCGAGCTCGGCGCGATCCTTCTCCGCCAGCTTCAACACGTCGGCTTCCAGGGTCTTCAGTGCGTCTGGCATCTTGTCCTCCATCAGCTCCGGCACTCTAGCACGCACACCTGGAACACTCGTCCCGCCGCGATTCGACTCGGGAGCTCACGGGTCGAAGAAGTTGGTGACACCGAGCGGCGAGGCCAGGAGCGCGGCGAAGGTCAGCGAGTGCGTGAACCCACGGTGCCTGAACCAACTACCGTACGGCACGCCCAGCCAGAACCCGATCACGTCGACATCGGGGAGCATGGAGCAGAAGATCGCGAGCGCCAGAAGGCGGCGTGCGATGAGCTCGCGGTCCAACCCGAGCCTCGCCGCCAGGGGTACCGCTGGGTGGGAGAGCATTGTTGGCATCCAAGGCGCTCCAGCCCGCAGAAAGGAGATACTCCCCGTGCGGAAGGTCGGTTCGTCTCGCCGGTGGCAGATGAATGTCAAGCCCTCGGTCATGAGCTCGGCGAACCTGTGACGCAGCGCACCGACGATGTCTTGCGCAAGGTCGAAGCCAACGGTCCATACCGCGTCTATTCCACGCACTTGGTCGATGAAATCGAAGATCCTGGGGTCGTCGACGGCAGATGAGAAATCCGCATCCGGGTTCTTCTTCCAAATCGGCAGAAGTCCAAGAACGTCCTTCAGGACGAATGCGTAGATCGGGATTCCTTTGGCTTTTGCTGCAAGGTATTCCAAGTTCGTGACAGATCGGGCGGACTTGGAGTCGACTGAACCGTACCTGCCACCCATCACGAGCACCAGGATGTCTGCTTCCTCTTCTACCCGACGACGGCAGTTCTCGATGGCATCCAGGTCGGGATCGACCGGGAACGACGCTTCCTCAGAGACCAGCGGTGTGCAGCCGGCCTCGTCGGCGATGAAGCGCATGAGGTCAGCGCGGACTTGCCGAAGGTCATAGAACGTCGAGCTGATCATCACCTGCGGTGCGCTGGCCATGGTTCGATTTACCTCCTCCAGGTAATAACCCCGCCACCCTATCGGTGAACTCGTTCATATACTTGACTTTTGTCGATTGATGCGGTATCCTGGCGGTAACGAAGCTCGGATCGCGGCCTCCTTGGGCCGTCTTCCGGAACCGATGAACGGCCCGAGCGAGGTGAGGCTCGCCCGGGCCGGCCCGCAAAGGAGCATAGATCCAATGCAGGCCAAGAAGCAGCTTAGCACCCGCCCCTCCGCTTCCACTCCTCAAACACGCCACTCCGCAGCCTCGCCTCCGCCCCGGGAGAGCGCCTTCAGCTCGCTCTTCTTCGACCGGGCGCGGCGGCGGGACGACGCGGCCGAGCTCTCGGAGTCCTTCCTGTCCCGGATCGCCCGCACGGCCAGGCCCTGGGAGGTGGAGCGCGTGCCCGCCGGCGACGGGGTGGTCTACGCCGTGGTGCGCCGGGACGAGCCGGCGACAGACGGCGGCGGCGCGCTCCTCGCCTTCGCCCGGCGTCAGGGGGCGCTCCTGGGCGCCGCGGCGCTCTCGGCCCGGGCGGCGCCTTCCTCGACTATCTCCACGCCTATCGCTGCCTCGCGGCGGCCACCGGCGCCGCGGCCCTGGTGGTCGAGTCGCTGGACGCCGAGACCCTCGCCATCCTCGGCCGCGCGATCATGCGCCGGCTCGGGTGAGAGGCCTCGGGCTCCCGAGCGAAATCATCCGGCACCACCTGGCACTTCTGTACGAACGGTGCCGGCTGTCGGGCCGGCGTCGCGAGAGGAGGCGAGAGCGCTCATGGAAGAGCCGCAGCCGATTGCGCAGCCGCTCATGGCGCCCGACCAGGGCGAGGATCTGGCGAGCGCGCCCCGCCGGCCGTTCCTCATCACGCTGTTCTGCGTCCTCACCTTCATCGGCGGCCCCATCAGCATCATCGACGACTGGAGGGACCCGGATTTCCTGACCTGGCAGAGGATCTACCTGACCCTGCACACGGGGACCGAGCTGTTCCTTTGCTTCCAGGTCTGGAAGATGCGGCGTTGGGCGGTCTTCGGGTTCCTGGTCCTGGTCGCGATCTTCCAGCTCGTTCTCCTGGCGGCGGGGTTCTGGCAACCGCTCGCGCTCATCATCCCGGCTCCGGCGCTGCTCGTCCTGTTGCTCTACTCTCGGAGGATGCGCTGAACACCTCCCTCCCGAACCGTGGCGGCGCCGCCGGCCGCGACTCGACTGCCAGCCTTCCTCGGTCACCGGCTGGGGCTCCCCCTCCAGTCCATGCCATGAAAGACCACGCAAGCTCACAGACGGACGCTCGCCCCAGAGGAGGAGGTGCCGGATGATCTCGTACGTCGACTATCCCCCCGTGGTGGCCCAGGACATCGCTCGGCTCCGGCGGCGCATCGAAGCCTCGAAGGTCCCCCACAAGGCGACCGACCAGAATCTCCTCGTCGCCACGTGGAACGTCCGTGCCTTCGGAGCCGTGTTCGAGTCGTTCGACGAGAATCTCGGCAGCCCGAAGCGGAACCTTCGGGGCCTGGCCTACCTGGCCGAGGTGATCCGGCACTTCGACGTCGTCGCCCTCCAGGAAGTGAAGAGAGAGACGACGGGGCTCCGATTCCTCCTGCGAGAGTTCCTCGGGCCCTCCTGGCAAGCGATTCTCAGCGACGTGACGGTGGGCGCCGCGGGCAACAGCGAGCGTCTCGCCTTCCTCTACGATCAGCGACGAGTCCAACCCTCGGGCCTGGCGGGCGAAGTGGTGCTGCCACCCTCTCCTCTCGGCAATCCCGTGGAGCAGTTCGACCGCACGCCCTACATCTGCGGATTCCAGGCGGGAAGTGAGCGCTTCTCGCTTCTGACGGCTCACATCCGCTTCGGCGACTCTCCGCAAGACCGGATTCCGGAGATCTCGGCGCTCTCGGCCTTCACCGCCGACGAGATTCGCGACCGGGCCAAGGAGCAGACGGCCGAAGAGACCAACCTCATCGTGCTGGGCGACTTCAACATCGACGCGCGCGGCAACAACCCCCTGTTTCAGGCCTTCATCCAGAACGGGCTCTTCGTCCCGCAGCAGCTCCTGGGCCTGCGGACGACCTCGGGAGCCAAGGACAAGTTCTTCGATCAGATCGCGTGGTTCATGGGGGACCTCTCCCTGAGCTTCAACCAGAAGGCCGGGGTCGTCGACTTCGCCGGCGCGGTCTTCCAGGAGCTGACCACCTCTCAGATGTCGTTCCGGGTCTCGGACCACTTCCCCCTCTGGGTCGAGTTCACGACCGACCGCAGCACCGAACAACTGGCGGGCGTGCTCGGCGTGGATCCGGCGACCCCGGACCCCCTGGCGGTCGTTCCCGACTAGGCCCTCGGAGCGGCGCCCCCCCTATCCAAGGCTCGCCTTCCAAGGTATCGGGCTTCGGGTGGGCGTCCCGCGGCGACCGGAGGCCGAAGCCTCCGACCCATCATCTCCTCCCCCTACGCGCAGCCGTCTCCCATCCCGTCGCCCTGGTTGCAGATCCGCGGGTCGATCTTGTGGCGGGCGCCCTTCTGGCGCAAGGTGAGACCGTACTTGAGCTCCCCCAGGCACGAATCGAGGGTCAGCCGCAGGACCCTCCGCCGGCCCTGGCCGTCGGCCTCGCAGGCGACGGCGAACCCGAGGGACTCCTCGGCGTGCGGGGCGTGCCGATCTTCGCCCCAGGTGAGCTCGAAGCCCTCGATCAGCGCGTCGGGGCAGTCGTCCGCGATACGGAAGACGAGATCCCTCGATCCCTCGTTTCCCCAATCAATCGTGATGTCTCCGTTGATCCTCACCTTGACCGGCGACTCCGACGGCCCGTCGAAGGTCGTGGGGGGAAGCAGGCGGGGTTTGTGGTGGACCGTGATCGTCGCCGGCGGGGTGACCTCCACGGGCTGGGTTTCGCCGGCACTCGGCCGGCTGGCGGTCGGGATACTCATGATCGTCTCCTTTCGAAAAGGGATGGAGGTGCAACGAGCCCGGAAGCCCCCATCGCTTCGAGGGCGGCCCGGGCGTCCGTCGCCTCGCGCCCGCGCCCGAGGCGCGCGAGGGCCTCGGCTCGCAGGGCGAGAAGGGCCGGGTCGCCCGGGCCAGGGGCGGTGAACGGTGCCAGGGTCTGAAGCGCCCGGCTCCAGGCCCGCCGGGCCGCCGACGACGCCCCCGCCTCCATCTCGAGGTCGCCCCGGAGCAGCAGGGCCTCCGCCAGCCAGCGATGGGTCCGGCGGTCCCTGGGGCGGGCGGCGGCCAGGGGGTCCAAGGCCTCGACGGCCCGGTCGACCTCCGGCCGGGCTGCGGCCGCGCGGTCTCCCGGCCGCACCCGGGCAAGGTGGTAGCGGGCGACACCCAGGAGCCTCTGCCAGTCGACGTGGCCGGGGTCGATCGCGGCCAGATCACGGGCGATCCCGTCCGCCTGGAGCCAGTCCGCCCGCGCCGCCGCCCGCCGACCTTCGGCCCACTCCAGGCGGCCCAGCCACAGGGCGCTCCAGGCCCGCTTGTAGCGCCAGTCCCCGTTGTCGGAGTCGAGCCTCGCAAGCTCGCCGAACAGGTCGTGGGCCGCTTCGAGGTGCGGGCGCGCTTCGGCGGCCTCGCCGCAGGTCAGGAGGAGGTTGCCCAGGTACTCCTGGCTGGTCCCCAGGTACTCCTTCCAGCGCTGGTTCAAGGGGTCCCCGGCCACCAACTGCCGGCGGAGCGCGAGATCGGCCTCGTACTGCTTTCGGGCCTCCCGCAGCCGTCCCATCCTCTCCAGCACCCGCCCCACCAGGTTGTGGCTCACCGCCAGGTCGAATCGCCGGTCGTCCGCGCGCTTCGGATCCCGCGCCTCGGAGGCCAACCGACGGTCGATCTCGAGGACATGCTCGAAGCGGGTCAGGGCGGCGGGCAGATCCCCCTGCGCCTCGAGGACCGACCCGAGGTTGCTCTCCGCGTAGGAGAGCTCGCGGCGCCACTCCAGGTTCGCGGGGTCGCGGGCGACCAGGCGGCGCGAGACGTCGTCGTACGCCTCGAAGTGCCGGCGAGCGCCCGCCAGCTCGCCCCGCTTCCAGAGGGCATAGCCGGCCCAGAACTCGCTCTGGCCGAGACCGAAGAGGCGCTCGGGGTCGTCCGGATGGCGCTCGGCGAGCTGCCGTGCCAGCGCCAGGGACTCCTCGAAGGGCTGCTGGGCGCCGGCGAGATCGCCCCGGCGCAGGCGAACGTCGCCGATCTGGTAGAGCGCGGTCGAGCGGCGCGCCAGCTCCTGGTCCGAGAGCTCGGGCTCGGGCACCGCCGCGAAGTAGCCCATCGCCCGCTTGCCCACGTCGTCGAGCAGGTCGAGGCGGCCCACCGCTTGCAGCTTGTCCCGCAGGTCGACCAGCATGAACTGGATCAAGCCCTCCGCCTGCTCCCGGCGCCGGTCGGCGCGGTCGTTGGCGCGGACGGCCCGGACGCCCATCGCTGCGGCCACGGCCAGGGCGCCGGCGAGGAGCAGCGCGGCGATGCCCGAGACGGCGAGGAGCGTCCGGTGCCGGGAGACGAACCGGGTGAGCCGGTAGGCCAGCCGATCGGCGTGGGCCTGGACCACCTCGCCGTCGAGGTAGCGGCGAAGCTCTTCGGCCACCGCCCGCGCCGACGGGTAGCGCTGGTCCGGATCCTCGGCGAGACACCGCGCCACGATCGCCGCCAGGTCGGCCGGCAGCTCCGGGGCGCGGCGGCGCAGGTCGCTCCAGCCGACCGCTGCCCGGGGCGGCAGCTCCCCCGTGAGGAGCTGATGGAGCGTCACACCCAGGCTGAAGACGTCGGAGCGGCGGTCCGGTGCCGTGTGCTCTCCGGCCAGCAGCTCCGGCGCCATGTACTCAGGGGTGCCGGCGAGGGCGCCGGGCCGGTGGTCGCCCTCGGCGATCTCGCTGGCGAGACCGAAATCGCAGATCCAGGCCGCGAGGTCGCCGTCGGGGGTCTCCTCGACCAGCACGTTCGACGGCTTGACGTCGCCGTGCAGCAGCCCTTCCCGGTGCGCGGCGTGGAGCCCTTCCGCCGCCTGGGCCGCGAGCCGCACCTTCTTCTCGAGACCGACCGCCGGGTCGGGTGCGATCCAGTCGGCCAGGCTCCCCCCGGCGACGTAGCGCACGGCGATGTACGGCCGGTCGTCGAGCTCGCCGGTGTCGTAGACCTCGAGCACGTGCTCGTGGCGCACGCGGGCCTGGGCGCGGGCCTCGTGGAGCAGGCGACGCGGCGTCTCCAGGCCGGTCGCGTGGAGGATCTTGAGGGCAACGGGTCGCCCCAGGAGACGGTCGAACACCCGGTAGACGCGAGCCATCCCCCCGGTGCCCAGGCACTCCCCGATCTCGTAGCGCTCGTTGCCGGACAGCGGGGTGGCCTCCTCCACGGTCTCCTCGCAGGCGGCTTTCAGGAGCTCGGTCGCGGGGGGTCGGAGGAAGCTCTCGGGCGGCTCCGGAGCGGCCTCCAGGCGCCGTCGCACCTCCTCGCCCACCTCGCGGTCTTCGGCCGAGAGCCCTTCGAGAAAGGCCGACCGTTCCGCCGGGTCGAGGCGGGCCGCCGCCAGGAACAAGCGGTCGAACGCCTGGCGAGCATCGCGGGGCATCAGGCCGAGGTCTCCGCTCCCCCGGGCTTCCCCGGTTCCTCGAGGATCTCGTGCAGCCAGGCCCGCACCGCCCGCCAGTCGCGAACCACCGTGGGCCGCGAGACGCCCATCGCCTCCGCGGTCTCCTCGACCGTGAAGCCGGAGAAGTAGCGCAGCTCGACGAGCTGGACGTAGCGTTGATTGATCTCGCCCAGCCGTTCGAGGGCCTGGTGGACGGCCAGCACCTCCTCGGCGCGCTGGCCCAGGGGATCGGCGAGGCGCTCCTCGAGGCCGCGCGAGACCGGGGAGCCGCGCCGGCCGGCCCCGCGCTTGGCCGAGAAGCGCCGCCGGGCGTCGTCGACCAGCACGAAGCGCATCGCCCGGGCGGCGACGGCGTAAAAGTGCCGGCGACTGTCCCAGTCGAGGTCCTCGGAGCCCACCAGCCGCAGGTAGGCCTCGTGCACGAGGGTCGTGGTCTGCGCACCGCCCGGCCGGCGGCGACCGCGCAGGACGGCGCGCGCCAGCGTCTTGAGCTCTCCATAGACCACCGACCACAACTCCCCGTCTGCGGCACCTCCGCCTCGCAACAGACCGGTGACCTCTTGATCCATAAAGTCATCAGTATAGCCGCCTGGGACTCCGCGAGACGGACGCAGCGTGGCTGGATGTGCTACCCGAACCGTGGCGCGGCGCTCGGTCGTCCTCTCCGTGCCGGCCGAACCGTTGGAACCGTTGACGCCCGCCGCGGCCTGGGCCCCCGAGTCAGCGAGCCGCCGATTCCATGTGGGTCGAGCTCGAGAGTCGCCACAGCCACCACCCCAGGGCGATCGCCAGGGCCGGCGGGCCGGCGTGCTCGAGGACGATCAAGGCGGCGAAGCGGGACGTCAGGCGCCCGGCGGCGCTGTACTCGACCCAGTGCACCTGGACCGCGCCGAAGTAGTAGAGGCTCCAGGCGACGATCGGCCCCACCAGGTAGACCCCCCGGAGGCGCACGGCCATGAGCGCCGCCGCCGCCATGCCGACGAAGGCCCACGCGGTGAAGAGCTCGAAGGGGTTGCCCGCCTCGGCGCCGAGCATGGCCGCGGCGCGCTCGGGCGCGACCAGGCAGAACAGGCCGATGGCGAGCATGACGAGGCCGAAGTAGCCGGCGAGCAGATAGACGAGGGCGAGCTCGACCCGCGTGGCGAGGGGCGAGCGGACGACCGCGCCGTGGGCGAACCCGGCGGCGGCGAGGACGACGGCGAGGAGCAGGAACATGACAGGCCCTCCACGGACAGGTGAATCCGGAATGGAACAGGAAGTGCGAAGAGCTTAGACTCCGGACAGGGCGCCGGGCCAGAAACGCGTCGCCCAGAGTGTACGTTTCCGAACAGACTGCCCCGATTGTTCCGAGCGAGGAGCGCCCATGAGCCCAGATCCCGGAGCAGCCCCCCGGCGGGACCGCCGGGTCGAGCGGACGAAGCGGTTGCTCACCGAGGCCCTGATGGAGCTCGTCCGCGAGCGTGACTACGACGACATCACGGTCCAGGACATCC
>CAZIIB010000017.1:0-17808 GCA_964539125.1 uncultured Thermoanaerobaculia bacterium
TCTCTCCGGCCTGCCGGTCTCGGCCCTGCCCGTGGCCCGGGAGCCGCGGCCCGTCGGGCGCTCGGCGTATTCGGCCTGGGGTCGGCTGCGCGCCGGCTTCGCGGCGCTCGGCTTCGCCCTGCGCTGGCGCCGCCGGGCCGGAGGCGTCGCCCGGGGCTCAGGGGCGTCGGCTCCCGAGGCTCCCTCGTTTCTGCGTCGGCCGCCGATCCGGCCCCTCCGGCTCGCCGCGAGCGCGGCGCTGGCCGCCGCGGCCGCGGCCACGGTGATCTTCCTCGAGGGCCGGGGCCAGGCCCTGGACCTGGGCGACGAGGGGTTCCGCTATCTGCTCTCGCGCACCTGGGCCGACGGTGGCGACCTCCACCGGCTCTTCCACCTGCTCTACCCGACGGGTCAGTACGCCTACTACGGAATGCTCCTCCGCCTCTTCGGCCCGGGGCTCTCCGCGCTGCGGTGGGGAGACGCGCTGCTCGGCGCCCTGGCGGTCGCGCTCCTCTTCGCCACCTTCCGGCGCCTGGGCTCGGCGCCCCTCGCCTGGGCGGCGGCGGCCGCGGTGGCCCTCTCCTGCGCCGCCACCTTCGCCACCGCCGCTTCGGCCCTGGTCTTCGCCCTCGCCCTCGACCTCGCGACGGGCCGCGGCCCGGGAGGCGGGCCCTGGCACCCACCGACCGCGGCCCGGGTCGTCGCCATCGCCGCGCTGGCGGGCTGGCTGGTCGACTGGCGCGAGGACTCGGCCGTCCTGGCCGGCGCGCTCGCCCTGGTGGCGGTCGCACTGCGCCGGCGCCCCCGGGAGCTGGTGACCCGGGTCGCCCCGGCGGCGGTCGCCGGCTTCCTCCCCTGGCTGGCCCTGGCGGCCCTGCGCGGAGAGGTGCCGGGCCTCTTGTCCCACGCCGGCGGGCGCCTGCTCTTCCTGGTCCAGCGCCTGGGAGCGCCCACCCATCCCGGCTGGCACGCGCCGGCCCATCCCCTCGCCTCACCGCGGACCCTCGCGACCGCCCTGTTTCCCCTGCTCGCCGCCCTGCCGCCCGTCGTCTACGCCGCTCTCCTGGCGCGGGAGGGGTTGCGCTGGCGTCGCGTCCGCCGGCTCCGGTGGCCGGTGGCGACGGCAGCCCTGGTGGGGTGCGCCTACCTGCCCCAGTTCCTCTGGGAGCGCCCTGACCTCACCCACCTGCGGGCTCACTCCCACCTCCTGATCGCGGTCGTTGCCGTGGCGGTGGCGACCCTCGACGGGCGCCGGCCGCGCGCCCTGGGGATCGCGGCCCTCGCCGGGCTCGCCGTGCTCGCTGGGGGCTACAAGATCGCGCGGGGCTCCGGGGCCGGGACCGTCCTCTACCCGTGCTGCGAGGGGCGGCGGATCGGGGCCCGGGTGCCGGCGCCCCCGCCGCCCTGGGCCGGCCTCGCCGGGGGGCGTGGCGGTGGCCTGGTGGTCCTGGGGTGGGGGCCCGGCTGGTACGTCCTGGAGGGGGTCCGGCCGGCCACCCGCTTCCTGTACACGGGAGAGCGCAGCCGCCTGACGGAGGCCGACCTGGCCGAGCTGAGCTCCGACCTCGAGAGCCCGGCGGTGCGCTGGGTGATCCGCCGGGCCACCCTCGGGGCGCCGGCCGAGGTGCGGACCCTCGTCGAACGGCGCTTCCGGCGGCGCGCCGTGTGGCAGCGCTGGCAGCTCTGGGAGAAGAGGCCGCCGGGGGTTGCGTCAGAGCGCCATGTTCGCCGCGAGATCGAGAAGGCTCATGTCGAGCTCCTTCTTCCGGCTCGCCACCTCCTCGAGGGGAGTGGGCAGGATGTCTCGGCCCTGGAGGCCCACGAGGACTCCGGCCTCGCCGCGGGCGAGCCGCTCCACCGCTGCGGCTCCGAGGCGGGTGCCCAGGAGGCGGTCGAAGACCCCGGGCGCGCCGCCGCGCTGGACGTGGCCGAGGATGGTCAGGCGCAGCTCGAACCCGAGGCGCCCCCGGTGCGCCTGGAAGTAGTCGACCAGGGCGGTGGCGTTGTAACGCGCCCCCTCGGCGACCACCACCAGGGCGTGGGGCTTGCCCCGGTCGTAGGCGGTGCGCAGGTCGCGGGCGAGGTCTTCCGGGTCGGAGGGCCGCTCGGGCAGCACGATGGACTCGGCGCCGCCCGCGATGCCCGACATGAGCGCCAGGTACCCCGAGTCGCGTCCCATCACCTCCACCAGGAAGGCCCGTTGGTGGGCCGAGGCGGTGGTCTTGAGCCGGTCGATCGCCTCGAGGGCCACGTTGAGGGCGGTGTCGACCCCCAGGGTGATGTCGGCGCCGTAGAGGTCGTTGTCGATGGTCGACGCCACGCCGACCACCGGGAATCCGTGGGCGGCGAGGGCGCGGGCGCCGGTCTGGGAGCCGTTGCCCCCGATCACCACGAGGCCTTCGATCCCCGCCGCCTCGAGCTGGGAGAGGGCACGGCGCTGGCCCTCCTCCTCCTTGAACAGGGCGGTCCGGGAGCTGCCCAGGACCGTGCCCCCCTGCTGGATGATGCCGCCCACGTCCCGGGCGCCGAGCTCCGAGAGGTCCCCGGCCATGAGCCCGGCGAAGCCCCGGCGCACGCCGTAGGCGTGCCATCCCCGGGCGATCGCGCTCCGCACCACGGCGCGGATGGCCGCGTTCATGCCGGGGGCGTCACCCCCGCTGGTGAGGACGGCAAGTCGCTTCACGGCGTCCCCTCCGCGGGGCGAGGGCCAATCCCGAGCGTCAGCTCCGACATGGAGTCATGCTACCGCGAGGACAGCCTCGAGGAAGTACCGGCGGGGATCTCGAGGACGGAGCGCTGACAGCCGGGCAGACCGGGTCAGTCGGAGATCCCCGCCGGGGTAGGCGGAACCTGCGGGACCCTTGCGGGTCGGAGGAAGAATCCTGACGTGTACCGGGCAGACGCCCGTCCGTGCGCCGGTCCGGTCCTCCAGGAGGCGATCGAACGATGATCGTTCGAAACTCGGGGGGTGCCCGGCTTCCTGGAGGGTGAGCCTGGGCACCCTTGAACGTTCGAAAGCAGCGAGGAAGGCGAGGTACGGAGCGCCCACGGCCTCCGGCGGCTGGCGCCGGACGGCTGAAGTTTCGAAACGTGGCTCGCTACCGGTCGGGACACTCCGTACCTCCCTCGAAAGACAGCTCTGGAACCGACTCGATTGTCCCCCGCCCGGGGTCTCCGTCCCACGTCTTGGCGGGTGGTTCTTCGTCCGCCGGGGGGTGGGGGGCCGCCACCTTCGAGGGCAGGGGCCATCCGGGCTATCCTCGGGCCGCCGATGGACACGCGAAGCCGAGAGCGTCGGGGTCTGCGCCCCGCCCCGGGCGGCGACGGACGGGGCCTGTGGCTGCTCGCGGTCCTCTGGGTCGCCTCGCTCCTCGCCGCCGCCCTGATCGCTCCCCTGGCCTACCACGGCGTCCAGCTCTGGGCCGAGAGGTCTCCGGGAGGGCTCGGCAGCTACCTGGCGGGCAAGGACTTCCCGCGCTACTTCGACCGCCTGCGGTGGCTTCTCGTGCTCGCGGGGGTGCCCTGGCTCTGCCGGCGGACCGGCCTGTGGGGGCGGCGGGCGCTGGGGCTCGAAGGGGGGCGTCGGGCGTGGCGTGCGGCGGCGGCCTGGTTCGCCGCCGGGCTCGGGACGGTCGCCCTGATCGCCGCGGGTCAGCTCGCTGGCGGAGTGGTCTCGGTGCGGCTCCCGGCGGGGGCCGGCCCGGCGCTCTCCAAGCTGGGCACGGCGTTGCTCGCGGCCCTCCTCTCGGCCGTCCTGATCGCCTTCTTCGAGGAGCTGGTCTTCCGCGGCGTCGTCTTCCAGCTCGCGGCGCGCGCCCTGGCTCTCTCCTGGGCGGTCGCGGCGGCCGCCCTGATCTTCGCCCTGGTCCACTTCCAGCGCCTGCCGGGCGACGCCTGGTCGGACGCGAGCCCGGTGGGGCCGTTCTCGGGGCTCGTCGTCGCCTGGCGGAGCCTGGCGGCCCTGCCGGCGAACCTCGACCCACCGGAGTTCGCAGCGCTCATCCTGGCGGGGGCGATCCTCTGCCTGGTGTTCGTCCGCCACCGGACGCTCGTCGCGTCCATGGGGCTCCACGCCGGCTGGGTGACGGCCGCCGGCCTCCATCGTCGCTTGCTGCGGGTGGACCCAGGGGCCTCGACCGGTCTCTGGGGGGGGCGACACCTGATCGACGGGGTCGCGCCGCTGGTCCTGCTGGCGCTCCTGCTCCTGGCCATCGCGGGGGCCGAGGCCCGGAGGCGTCGCGCAAGGTCCTGATCAGGGTTCGCAGGGAGCGTTGAGGCGCTGCGAGGTGCCACGTTGCAACCCGTTCACGAGCCGCCGCCATCCCGGACGCGGTGGAAGAGCTGGACCCGGCCGTTCCCCTGGTCGGCCACGACCAGGCCACCCCCGGGGAGTCGCGCCAGGCCCGCGGGGTAGAGGAGGAGCCCCGGGGCCCAGCCCTCCCGGGCGCCCAGGCCGATCAGCCGACCGCAGGGATCGAGGACCAGGAGGCGTCCGTTGGCGTGATCGGCGACCAGGGTGTCGCCGCCCGGCTCGACCACGAGCCCCGTGGGCCAGGCGGGCACCGGGCCGTCCGCCGGCAGCTTCCACGTGGCCTGGAGCGTGCCCGTCGCGTCGTAGCGGCGGATCACGCCCTCCGTTCCGCAGGCCACCAACACCCCACCGCCCGAGGTGGCGGCGACGCCGGTGACCGGTCCCTCGACCGCCACCTCGCCGGCGACCCTGCCGTCGGGGCTCACGCGCAGCACCCGCTGGCTCGCCTCGTCGTACGCCAGCACGCCGCCGGCGGGCATCGGAGCCATGGGACCCGGAGCCGCGTCGTCCGGCAGGGCGATCGCCCGCTGCAGCAGATCGGCACCCTCCAGCGCCAGGAGCCCACCGCCGCTCCCGAGCGCCACCACGTAGCGGCCGCCGTCCCAGGCCAGGCCCACCGGACGGCCGGGCAGCGTCGCCACCTGGCTGACCGCCCAGCCCCCGCCCTGGCGCCGGAAGACGAGCACCCGGGAGCCCCGGGCGTCCGCCACGGCGAGCTCCTCGTCGTTGGCGGCGGCCACCGCCACCGGCCAGCGAATCTCGCTGTCGTTGGCGCCCCGCAAGGCCTCGTCGAAGACCAGCACCCGCGGCACCTGCTGGGCCGAGGCCGCGGGCACCAGCGGAACCGACCCGATCGCAGGGACGAGGAAGGCTCCGAAGAGGAAGAGGTACGTGGAGTGGCGATTCATCGCTGACCTCTCGCGAAGTCCTTGCGGCACGGGTTGCAGAGCTCGTGATCCCGGAGCGGAACAGATACTACTCAGATACCGCGTCATGCAGCCCATGGCAGCTCCGGCAGGTCATGGGATTGCCGTTGCGCGGATCCCGAGTCTCCTCTCCTAGAGAGTGCGTCCCGCCGTGTTGGTGGGAATGACCGTCGCCACAAAGCTCCGCCGAATCCTCGACGAAGAGGAGCGGACGCCCCGGGGGGTGGCGGTGCGGACGCGGCGGGGTGGGCGGGCGCCCACACCCGCAAGGGTGGGTGAGACCCCCCTTTTTTTGACGGTGCACGACGGGTTCTCGCTCGGTAGCTTTACCGGCGAAAGGGGACCATCGTGAACGACTGGATCAAGAAACTCGCATCTCTCAAGCTCACCGTCACCCTGCTCGTGCTCCTGCTGGTGGCGCTCGCCGCGGGCACCGTGGTCGAGTCCTCCCAGGGCACCGACGCCGCGGGACGTCTGGTCTACTACTCGCTCTGGTTCCGGGTGCTGCTCCTGGCCATGGGCGTCAACACGCTCTTCGCCATCGCGGTGCGCTGGCCTCCGAACAACTACCGGATCGGCTTCCTCGTCACCCACACGGCCCTGCTGGTGATCCTGGCCGGTGCCCTGGTCAGCGCGCGGTTCAAGGTCGAGGGCCAGCTCGCGCTCTGGGAAGGTCAGGAGAGCCCGGTGTTCGCTCTGCGCACCGACTCCCCCACCGGCGCCCAGGCGACCCTTCCTTTCTCGGTGCGCCTCGACGCTTTCGAGATCGACTACTACCCGGGCACCCACCGGCCGGCGATGTTCCGCAGCCGGGTGACGGTGACCGACCCGGAGCTCGGCGGCTCGTTCCCGGCGGTGATCGAGATGAACCGCGAGCTCAGCTACCGCGGCTACAAGCTGTTCCAGAGCAGCTACCAGCAGGCGGGAGGCCGTGAGATGTCGGTGCTCTCCGTGTCCCACGACCCGGGGCAGCTCATCGTCTTCATCGGCTACTTCCTCCTGCTCGGCGGGATGTCGACGGTTCTCGGCACGCGCATCGTCCAGGCTCGGGCCCTCGCCCGGCGCCAGTCCGAGCGGCCCGGGGTACGCGGTGCGGTGGCCGCCCGCCGGCCCGGACGCAAGGCCGCGGCGGCGGGGGTCGCCTCGTCATTGATCGCGGCCCTGGGACTGGCCGCGGGCGGAGCTCTCGCGGCGCCGACCGCCGCGCGGGCGGCTGGACCGCTGCCCGCGCCGGAGGTGGTCGAGGCGCTGCGCAGCCTGCCGGTTCAGCACGACGGCCGGGTGATGCCCCTCGACACGGTGGCCCGCGAGGGCGTGTGGAAGGTGACCGGTGAGCGCGGCGGCTGGCAGGGGGCCGACCCGGTGGCGGTGGTGCTCTCCTGGATGTTCGACGGACGCGCCTGGGTGGACGAGCCGGTCGTGGAGCTGGGGGGTTCGGCCCTCGCGGTCGCGGCGGGGCTGCCGCCCGGCACCACCCATGCCTCCTACTCCCAGCTCTTCTCCAGCCCGGGCATCCACGACCTGCTGAGCCAGGCGAGGAGTCGGCGGCAGCGCGGCGAGGAGCACCTCCCGCCCCAGCTCGCGGCGGCCTGGAAGCTCGACGAGCGCCTCGGCTGGCTCCAGAGCTTCCTCACCCGCGACCTGCTGCGGGTCGCGCCCGCTTCGGCGGACCCGGTGGCCCTCTGGAACGAGCCGCCGGCGAGCGTCACCGACGCCGCGTCGCTCCTCGCCTGGTACCGGCAGACCGAGGCGCAACCGCCGGCCGGCTACCCGAGCTCGAAAGAGATGACCCGGGAGGTGACCTACAACCGGGTGCACCCGACCCGTCTCGCCTGGTGGGTGCTCGCCCTGGGCACGGTCCTTTCGCTCCTGGCACTGCGCCGGCCGAGCCGGCTCTGGGACCTGGTGGCGGTGGCGGCCCTGGTCACGGGCGTCGGCGTGATGACCTGGGGCCTGGCGGTGCGCTGGCAGATCGAGGGACACATCCCGGCCTCGAACATGTACGAGTCGATGCTCTTCCTCGCCTGGGGCGTGGGGCTCTTCGCCCTCCTGGCCGCGGCGCTGCTGCGCAACCGGCTGGTGATCTTCAACGCCGCCGCCATGGCGGCCCTGACCCTCGGCCTCGCGAGCTTCCTGCCCATCGACCCCTTCATCCATCCCATCGCGCCGGTGCTCTCGGGCACGCCGTGGCTCGCCATCCACGTGCCGATCATCATGGTCAGCTACTCGGTGCTGGCGCTGGGCGTGCTCATCGCCCACCTCCAGATCGGCATCGAGATCTTCCGCCCCAAGCGGCGCGAGGCGGCGGCCCGGATGAACGGCCTGCTCTACTGGTACATGCACGTCGGCGCGCTGCTCCTGGTCGCGGGCATCATCACCGGCTCGATCTGGGCCGCCTCGTCCTGGGGCCGCTACTGGGGTTGGGACCCGAAGGAGGTCTGGTCGCTGATCGCCTTCATCGCCTACATGGGCATCCTCCACAGCCGGTTCGATCGGCAGATGGGGGCCTTCGGCGTGGCCGCGGCCTCGATCGTCGCCTTCTGGGCGATCTTGATGACCTACATCGGGGTCAACTTCGTGCTCACCGCGGGGCTCCACTCCTACGGCTTCGGCAGTGGCGGGGTGGTGGAGTGGATGGCGGGAATCGGGGTCCTGGAGATCCTCTTCCTCGGCACCGGTTACCTCGCCCACCGCAGGAACACGACCGCCCACGGCCCCCTGGTCGCGGCCGGCATCTGACGGCATCGTCCTACAGCTTCCTCTCCCCCCCGGGGTATCCGGCGTCCCCTTTCAAGCCCCGGGGGGGAGGGGGATTTTGGGCCTTCGCCGGGACGGAAACGAGCGGCCGACCCGGCTCGACATCGGGTGGGGGAGAGAGACGCCTCCGCCCTGGGTGTGTCCCGACAGTGTAGAGGTCAGATTCCGGTGCGCACCTGGTGGGCTCGGCGGGCGAGGGCGGTGGTGACGGCGGCCGCGGCCAGGGCGAGCCAGATCCATGGCATCCCCTGGGCGACGGCCTGCTCCGTGGCGCCCGAGAAGTCCAGGGCCGGCACCCGGTTCAGCGGGCCCAGGTACCAGAGCAGGGTGAAGACGACCTCGAAGGCCTTCGGGGAACCGGTCCACACCCCGAGGCCGAGCGCCAGCGCGGGGACGAAGAGGGCGCCCGCCAGGACCGCGAGCGTCGCGCCCGCCTCCCCGGCCACCGAGAGCCGCACCACCACCGGAGCGGCCACCAGCGCCGCGACGGCGACTCCCGCGAGCCACGCCGCCAGCGGCTGGCGCAGGGCCGGCCGGTAGGAGGCGCTCAGGATCTCGAAGGTGCCGCCCCGGCGTGCCCGGTTGCCGAGCGGCGAGAAGAGGAGCACGCTGCCGAGCCAGGTGACGGGCACCAGGACGGAGCGGGCGGTCGCGAGGGGCGCGAGCGCTTGGGCGAGGACGAGGCCGGCGATCCCCAGATACCACCACCACGGCCAGCCGCGGACCATCAGGCGGAGCTCCGCGGCCACCAGGGCGCCGAACCGGCTCCGGCGGTGGCCGGCCGGAACCGCCGTGAGGTGTGCCGGAGAGAGCGTGGCCGGTCCCGGCTCGGGAGACGTGGTGACGGCCTCCGTCTCCTGCCGAGCCCGCTTCCGGCTCGTCGCCCGCGGGGATCGCCGGTCGAAGCGGTCGAAGGGCAGCGCCGCGAGGAGCGCCAGGGACGCGGCGACGGCGAGCCACGCCAGGCGCCAGGCGACCCGCTCGGCCGTCCAGTCGAAGCCGTCCCAGGTGAACGGTGTCGACGCCCCGCGGTGCGGGCCGAGGTTCAGGCTCATGCCCAGGTCGTCGGTCGCCACCTCCGGGTGCTCGGCGCCCACCGCCGCCACCAGGCTGTCGTGGGTGGCGAGCATCCCCAGGGGATCGAGGCCGGCGTGCCCGCTCATCATGGCGCCGGTCAGGAGGGCGAGCCAGGCGAAGAAGAAGAGCACGTTGCCGAGCCCGCCGGCGAGCCACCGGACGCTCTCGAAGAGCACTGCCAGCGCCGCTACCAGGGCGAGGGGTGGCAGGGCGATCAGCAGGAAGGGCGCGGCGACGCTCCACGGGTGGCCGGCGCCCGGCACACCGCGCAGGAGGACGACCAGGAAGGTGACCGCCGCCAGGACGCCCACCATGGCGGCCAGGACAGCGAAGTTGCTGAGCGCCTTGCCCAGGGTGTAGAGGGGCCGCGAGAGGGGGGTGGCGGCGAGGATCTGGCCCACCCCGGTCTCCCGGTCGCGCTCGACGGCGTTCTTGACCAGGTAGAAGCCGAAGAGCGAGAGCATGAAGCTGGTGACCAGGGCGGTGAGGGCGGCGATCCAGGGAGCGGTCGGCCGCCCGACGAACTCGCCGACGCGCATCGACCAGGCGCCGGTGTGGATCGAGTAGGCGAGCAGCCCGACGAGGCCGAGGATCGCCAGGAAGCTGCCGCGGCGCACCCGCTCCAGGAAGTCGGCCAGAGCGACGTGCCCGAGGGAGCGCAGGCGCGCCCCGGCGCTCACGCCGCGGCTCCGGGGCGCCGATCCGAGACCAGGTCGAGGTAGGCGTCCTCGAGGGTCGCCACCACCGGTACGGCGCCCGGCTCCGGGGCCAGGTCGGCCACCGCCCGCACGTGCAGCCCGTCGCCCCGGGCGACGGCACCGGAGAGCAGGTACCGGTCCTGGACCTCCCCCAGGCGTGCGCCGGGCACGACCCAGCTCCACACCCGGCCCTCGACGGCGGCGAGGAGCTCCTCCGGGTAGCCGACCGCGGCCAGCGCCCCGTCCCGGATGACGGCGATGCGGTGGGCGGTCGCCTCGACGTCGGAGACGATGTGGGTCGAGAGGATCACGATGCGCTCGCCGGCGAGCTCGGCCAGGAGGTGCCGGAAGCGCACCCGCTCCTCCGGATCGAGCCCCACGGTCGGCTCGTCGACGATCAGAAGCCGCGGGTCGTTGAGCAGGGCCTGGGCGATCCCGATCCGCTGGCGCATGCCGCCCGAGTAACCGCCGAGCGGCCGCCGCCGGGCCTCGGTGAGGTTCACCAGGGCGAGGAGCTCGTCGATGCGGCGCCGGGCCACGCGGGCTTCGACCCCTTTGACCGCCGCCACGTAGCGCAGGAACTCCACCGCGTCGAGATGGGGGTAGACCCCGAAGTCCTGCGGCAGGTACCCGAGGATGGAGCGCACGGCGTCGGGCCGGCGGACCACGTCGACCCCGTTCCAGCGCGCGGTGCCGGCGGTGGGTCGGGTGACCGTCGCCAGGATGCGCATGAGCGTCGACTTGCCGGCGCCGTTGGGGCCCAGCAGGCCGAGGATCCCCGGGCCCAGGTCCAGATCGATGCCGCGCAGGGCCTCGACCCCGCCCCGGTAGCGCTTGGTCACTCCTTCGATCGAGAGTCGGACGCCGTCCGCGGGCCGTTCCATGGACCGTAGTACGCCGCGGGTGAACCGAGGTTTACTGCTTCAGAAGGTCCCGGCTACGAAATGCCCGCCGCTGTCCACCCGGAACCCCGAGGCGAGGACGATCCTCGTGCCGGCCTGGAAGGTCGCGTCGCCGCCCGCCGCGACGGTGAAGTCGGGACCGGCGGTGAGGGTGTCGCAGGCGCGGAAGGTCTGGGTGTCGGAGACGGTCTGGCTCGAGAGGGCGAGGTCGACGTCGGAGGTGCAGGCGACGGCGTCGCCGGTGAGGGTGACCTGCTCCGGAAGGAAGTTGCCGGAGACGTCGAGGCTCGAGGCCAGGCTGCCGATCGAGACGGCGTGGACGCGCACGGTCATCCGGCAGCTCGCGCCGGGCGGCAGGCAGGGTTCGAGGCTCCCGCAGCCGGGCGTCCCGGCGCCGGGGTCCCCGGCCGGGTCCAGGGTGACGGCCGGCGGCCCGGTCAGGTCGATCGAGCTCGCCGCGGCGGCTTCCGGCCCGGCGTTGACGTTGGTCAGGGTGAGCGCCAGCTCGACGGTGTCGCCCACCTCGACCGATCCGAAGTCGTGGCTCGCCGGGGCGACCTGGAGGTCGGGACCGCCGGAGCCGGCGGCCAGCACCACCTGGTGGAGCTTGCTGGTGGCCGTGGTGTTGCTCTGGAACTCGGTCAGGTAGATCTCGCCGGCCTCGTCCTCGCCGAAGGAGGTGACGCGGAACGGCAGGTCGAGGAGCAGACGGCTCTCCCAGACGCCGTCGCAGCGGGGCACGGTGCCGAAGACCTCGCCGGTGCAGTAGTCGGCGTAGAGGTAGACGCCCCCGAGGCGCGGCTCGGCGCTCCCCCGGTAGCGGAAGCCGCCGGTCACCGAGCAGCGCCCGGAGGTGTGGCCGTACTCCAGGATCGGGTCGGTGTACCCCGTGCCGGTGCAGGTCGAGTTGTGGTCGCCGTTCGTGTCGGTGTACGGGTGGAGCCCCTCGCGGCAGTCCCAGCCGTAGTTGCGGCCTCCGGGTCCGCCGGCCGGCTCGAGGTCGATCTCCTCCCACGAGCCCTGGCCCACGTCGGCGATCCACAAGTCGCCCGTCTGGCGGTCGAAGGAGAAGCGGTAGGGATTGCGCAGCCCGTAGTCCCAGACCTCGCCCCGTGCCCCGGCCACTCCCACGAACGGGTTGTCCGCCGGGATGGCGTAGGCGAGCCCGGCGCCGGGCGTCGCGTCGACGTCCAGGCGCAGGATCGTCCCGAGGAGCGTGCCGGGGTCCTGGCCGTTCTCGTTCGGGTCGCCGCCGCTGCCGCCGTCGCCCAGGGCGACGTAGAGGTCGCCGTCCGGCCCGAAGGCGAGCTGACCGGCGTTGTGGTTGGCGAACGGCTGGTCGACGGTGAGCAGGATCTCCTCCGAGGCGGCGTCGGCCTGGTCCGCGTCGTCGGGCTGCACCCGAAACCGGGAGACCACCGTCTGGAGCTGGCCGGTGCCGGACTCGGTGCGCGTGTAGTCGACGAAGAAATGGCCGTCGGCGACGTAGTCGGGATGGAAGGCGAGGCCGAGAAGACCGGTTTCCCCGCAGCAGGTGACCTGGCTCGAGAGGTCGAGGAAGGGCGTCGCCTGGACGGAGACGCCGTCGTAGATCAGGATCTGTCCCGTCTGCTGCACCAGGAACAGGCGATCTGAGCCGTCCCCGGCCGACACGATCCCGACCGGGCGCACCAGGCTGTCCGCGACCGCGATCGTGTCGAGGGCCAGGCCCTGGGCCCGAGCTTCCGTCGAGAGCCCGGCCGGCGCCCAGAGGATGGTGGCGAAGACGACAGCGAGCCGGCGGCGATTCCAGGCACTTATGGCCATACTTCATCATAGCGCCGACGCGCTCCGGCCCTGTAACACTCGCACCGCCGGCCGGTAGACAAGAGACGAGAAGGGAACGCGCGGGGAGACGAACCAGTGGAAGAAACGCTGACCGACGGGGAGGTGATGATGCGGGTTCGCGGTGGGGACGTGGAGCAGCTCTCGATCCTGTTCGAGCGCCATCACGCCCGGCTGTTCAACTACTGCCTGCGTCTGACCGGCGATCGGGAGACGAGCCGCGACCTCGTCCAGGAGGTCTTCTTCCGGATGCTCAAGTACCGCGGCACCTACCGCGAGGAGGGCACGTTCCTGCCCTGGCTCTACCGCCTGGCCCGAAACGTCTGCATGGATCACCTGAGGGGGCCGCGCCGCGAGGTCCCCCACGAGGAGAACGCTCCGGAGCCCGTGGCCCGCGACCCACATCCGGGCGAGATGGTCGAGCGGCGCGAGGAGACGCGGCTCCTCGGCCGGGCGCTCCGGGCGCTACCGGTCGAGAAGCGCGAGCTGCTGGTGATGGCGCGCTTCGCCGCCCTCGGCTACGACGAGATCGCCCAGGTCCTCGGCTGCACGGTGGACGCTGTCCGCGTGCGTGTCCACCGGGCCCTCCGCGAGCTGGGCACCCACTACCGAAGATTGGCCCAAGAGGCGACATCATGAAGAGCTGCGACGACGTCCTGGAAGAGCTGACCGCCCGTCTCGCCGATCTGTCCGGAGGCGCGGGGGCGCTCTCCCCACCCTCCCCCGAGGTGGCAGAGCACCTCGCCACCTGCGAGACCTGCCGGCGAGAGGCCGAGGAGCTCGCCCGGCTGTGGAACGGTCTGGCGGCCCTCGAGACGGCCCCTCCCGCCGAGGAGCTCCGGCCGCGCTTCGACGCCCTGCTCCACGCCTACCAGGCCGGCCTGGAGGGGACGGCGCCCGCCGCCGGGGCTTCCGATCCCGTCCGGTCCCACGGGAGGGCGCCGCGGTGGCTCGCCGCCCTGCTGCCGGCCGCCGGCTCGCCGGCGCTACGCCTCGCGCCGGTCGCCGCCGTCGCCCTCCTCGTGGGGCTCGGCCTGGGGGCCCTCCTCGGCGCCCGCCGCGGCGCCGACGTCGACTCGCTCCGCGCCGAGGTGCACTCGCTCAACGAGATGGTCGCCCTGTCGCTCCTCGATCAGCCGTCGGCGGTCGAGCGCCTGCGCGGCGTCGCCTACGGCGGGCGGCTCGACCGTCCGGACCGCCCCGTGCTGGCCGCTCTGGTGAAGACCGCGACCGCCGATCCCAACGTCAACGTGCGACTGGCGGCGCTCGACGCCCTGGCGCCGGTGGCCTCGGAGCCGCCGGTCCAGGAGGCCCTGATCCGCGCCCTGCCACACCAGGACTCCCCCCTGGTGCAGATCGCCCTGGTCGACCTGCTCCTGGACACCGACGGTGCCCGGGCGCGCCGCGCCGTCACGACCCTGGCCGACGACCCGGCGGTGCTGCCGGAAGTCCGCCAGCACGTGCGCCGGCGCCTGGGGACCACCGTCTGATCGCGCCGGAGCGAACCGAATCGATCCCGGCCCATCGACCTGAGAAGGAGAGACACCATGTCCCGACCCACAGCCCGTCCGCTCCCCCGGAGCCTGACCCGAGCTTTCTGCGCCCTGGCCACCCTGGTCCTGCCGGCCGCCCTCGGCCTCGCCGGCGCCCGGCCGGCCGCTGCCGCCGAGGAGACCGCCACCCGGCGCGAGTCGCTGCGCTTCGAGCCGGGCGATGTCCAGGGGCGGGAGAAGCGGCTCCGGGTGTGCAACGTCTTCGGCTCGATCGCCGCCCGCGGAACCACCGGCGACGAGGTGCGCCTGGTGGTCCACGAGCGCTTCTCGGGAGACACCCCGGCGGCGGTCGCACGCGCCAAGCGCGACATGGCTCTGGGCATCGCCCACGAGGGGGGCACGATCGAGGTCTACGTGGGCCATCCCTGCGGCTCCCGGCATCACGACGACTGGGATGGGCCGGATGACCACGCCCAGGCCCACTACGACTTCGAGATCGAGGTGCCGCAGGGCGTGGCGGTCGACCTATCGACCGTCCTCGACGGCCGGGTGAGCCTCACCGATCACCAGGGGCCGTTCCAGGTGGCCAACGTCAACGGCGCCGTGGAGGCGACCGGTGTGGCGGGCTCCGGAAAGGCCACCTCGGTCAACGGGCCGGTCACCGTGCGCTTCGCCCAGAACCCGCGCGAGGCCTGCCGCTTCTCGAGCGTCAACGGCGAGATCGACGTCGCTTTCCGGCCCGGCCTCGCCGCCGACTTCCGCTTCAAGACCCTGAACGGGGACGTCTACTCGGACTTCCCCTTCACCTACCGGCCCGTGGTCGAGACCCGACGGCACAAGGAGGGCGGCATGAACGTGCTGACCGCCAGGTCGCTGTCCGGCATCCGGGTCGGTGCGGGTGGCGTAGAGCACTCGCTCACCACCGTCAACGGCAACATCTACGTCCGCCAAGGAGGACCTGCATCATGATCCGCAAGCTTTCCATCGCAGCCATCGCGCTGCTCGTCGCCGCCGGCCTCGCGCCGGCCCGCCCGGCCGTCGCCGAACAGGTCGTCGTCCCGCTCTCGCACCCCGGCCAGCCCGCTCGCGTCGAGGTGCACACCCTGATGGCCGCCATCTCGGTCGAGGCCTACGACGGCCAGGAGGTGGTGATCGACAGTCAGCCCTCCAAGGAGAAGCACGCACCGACTCCGCCGCCCGAGGCCCGGGGCATGAAGCGAATCGGCGGCCTCGGGCTCGGCCTGACCGCCGAGGAGAAGGACAACAAGGTCGAGGTGAGTGTCGACGGCCCCCAGGGCGGCAAGCTCCACCTCAAGGTACCGGCCGACACCTCGCTGGCCCTCAAGACGGTCAACGGCGGTGACGTCTCGGTGCGCGGCGTGCGTGGCGAGCTCGAGCTCGAGAACGTCAACGGCGGCATCACCGCCGAGGACGTCACCGGCTCGGTGGTCGCCCACACGACCAACGGCGGCGTCAAGGTCGTCTTCCGGCGGGTGGCGCCGGGCGAGCCCATGTCGTTCGTCACCCTGAACGGCGACGTCGACGTGACCTTCCCGCCCGACCTGAAGGCCACCCTCAAGCTCCAGTCGAACCACGGGGAGATCTACACCGACTTCGACGTCGCCGTGCACGAGGACGCGAACGCCGCGGCGCCCGAGCGCTCGGGCGGCCGCTACCACGTGGAGGTGAACCGCGCGGTGAACGGCACGATCAACGGCGGCGGCCCGCAGATCACGCTCCGCACCTTCAACGGGAACATCTACGTCAGGAAGGCGAGCGCGGGGGGCGGGGGCGCGTAGGGAGCCTCGATTCCCGGCCCGGATGCTGAACAGGTACAGCTGAACAGGTACAGAAGAAGCCGGAGGAGACTGATCTGGGCCCAGCCGCCGAGTGGCGGTGGACATCCACTCGGCGGTCAGTCTCTCTGGAGGCTGGTTCCCTGGTCTGGGGTGCTCGTTGTCGACGGCGAAGGGCGTCGCGATACCTTGGGTGGAACCGGCCGGCGGGCGCTTGACGAATAATAAGTATGGGCTTATGATTTGACCATGCCGAGCGCGGCCGTGGTCGAGGACACCGTCTTCCGGGCGCTGGCGGACCCCAGCCGCCGGGCGATCTTCGAGTCGCTCACGCGGGGCGAAGCGGCGGTGAAGGACCTCACGGCACGCTTCGACATCTCGCAGCCGGCGGTCTCACAGCACCTCGCCACGTTGAAGGACGCCGGCCTGGTGAACGGCCGGCGCGAGGGGCGCTGCGTGTACTACCGGGTGGAGCCGCGCGGCATGAAGCCGCTCATCGACTGGATCGCGCACTACCGCGCCTTCTGGACGGAGCACGTCGATCGCCTGGAACAGCTCCTGGAAATCCTGGACGCATGAAACCCTTCGACAAGACCTCCCCATCGCAAACCGAGTCGATCTCGTTCGAGCTCGACCTGCCCCATCCGCCGGCGAAGGTGTGGCGCGCGCTCACCGATCCCGCGCTTCTCACCCAGTGGCTTCTGCCCGTCGCCGAGCTCGAGCTCGAGCCGGGGGCGGAGCTCACGTTCCAGGCGGAGCCGCAGCCCGGCTGGGACGGCATCGTAAGCTGCCGGTTCGTCGAGATCGAGGCCCAGAAGAAGCTCTGCTGGGCGTGGGTCGCCGGCGACCTCGACACCCTCGTGACCTTCACGCTCACGCCCACGGCCTCGGGCACCCGCCTGGACCTCGTGCAGTCGGGCTTCAAGCCGGACCAGAAGAGGAACTGGGCCGGCGCGCGCTACGGCTGGAACATGATGGGCGCAAAGCTCGTCGACCTGCTCGCGAGGACCGCATGACCTCGGCCCGCAAGACGTCCCCACCCAAGGGAGCCGAGCCGGCCAAGGCGGGGGCCGAGTCACCCGACCCCAGGAGCGCCTCGGAGCGGATCGACGAGCTCATCGCCGGCCTGGACGACTGGCGAGGCGAGAGGCTGGCCGAGATCCGCCGGCTCATCCACGAGGTCGACCCCGACGTGGTCGAGGACTGGAAGTGGATGGGGAGCCCCGTCTGGTCGCACGACGGCATGTACGCCGTCGCCAACGCCCACAAGAACAAGGTGAAGCTCACCTTCCACCACGGAGCCCGGCTCGAGGACCCCGAGAAGCTCTTCAACGCCGGCCTGGGCGGCAAGAAGTGGCGCGCGATCGACTTCCACGAGGGCGACGAGATCGACAAGCCGGCGCTCAAAGCGTTGCTGCGCGAAGCGATCACCTACAGCACCACGCACTCGGTACCCAAGAGCAAGGGCTCGAGAGCCTAGCCCGGGGGCGCGAGGAACGCCAGCCCGCTCCATGTCCCTGCCGATCGGAGGCCCGACGGCTCATGACCGGGCAACGCCCGCTCGAGACCGGCCGGATCGCTTTCGACCGAGGATCGTGGCGTGACGCTTACGAGCGTCTGGCCAAAGCCGACCGCCTCGGCGAGATCGGCCCCGACGACCTCTCGATGCTGGCGACCGCCGCCTACCTGACGGGGCGAGACGAGGAGAGCACGGAGATCTGGGCGCGCGCGCACCAGGGCTTCCTGGACCGTGGCGCGGTCCCCGGGGCGGCGCGGGCCGCCTTCTGGCTCGCCTACGGGCTCCAGACCCGCGGAGAGTGGGAGCGAGCCGGCGGCTGGCTCCGGCGAGCGGCCAGGCTGCTCGAGGATGCCGGAGCCGACTGCGTCGAGGCCGGCTACCTGCTCTTGCCCCAGGGGATCCGGGCGGTCGTCGCGGGGGATCCGGCGCGGGGTGAAGAGATCTTCGCCCGGGCGGTCCAGGTCGGCGAGCGCTTCCTGCGTCTCGTCGTCGACAGCATCAACGGCATCCGGGCCCTCGGCGTCG
>CAZIIB010000018.1:0-17114 GCA_964539125.1 uncultured Thermoanaerobaculia bacterium
GCCTCCTACTGGCGGCGCCGGGTCACCAACGCCGCCGACCAGTCGCAGTTCTTCAACACCGGCATCGTCTTCCCCTTGAACTTCAAGGGGGGCCAGCTCCACGGCTGGAACCTGCGCCTCGACGGCGGGCCGGTCGCGGGCGTGCGCGGCTACCTGTCGCTGGGCCACGTGCGGGCGATCTACGACCCGCCCTTCGTCGGCGGCCTCTTCCTGGACGCCGAGGCCCTCGACAGCCTCACCGGTGGGCCCTTCGTCATCGACCACGACCAGGATCTCCAGGAGCAGCTCGGCCTCTACTGGGACATCGCGAAGACCGGATTCTGGGTCGGCATGACCCAGCGCTACGACTCCGGCCTGGTCACCGACGCCGGCACCCTGGCCGACGTGCTCGCCAGCCCGGACACCGCCTACGCGGCGCCCTACATCCGCTTCGACGAGGACCCGCAGCGTGTCCGGCCACGTACCGTCTGGAACGCTTCGGCCGGCGCGCGCCTGGAGCGTTATCACCTCCCCCTGGAGCTCGAGGTGGACGTCCTCAACCTGACCGACGAGAAGGGGCTCTACAACTTCCAGTCGGTCTTCGGCGGCACCCACGTCATCCCGCCGCGGGCGATCGAGGCCCGCCTCAAGGCGACGTTCTAGGAAGGGTGCGACGGGTTCCCCGCCCGCCCCGCGTCTCTCCGACGCGGGGCGGGCGGGGCGTCGGGCTCACTCTCTAGATCGTCGAATCGTCGCCAACCAGGCCGGTGCGCCGTGGTCGTGGAATCTCGTCTCGACCCGATCCGGCTCGATGACGGCGACGTCCCATCCGCTGCCGGGATCGAACGCAGCTCTCAGCTCGTGCCGACGGATCGGGTGCGGGCCGGTCTCGGGTCCCTCGTCACTGAAGCACAGCACGTACAGGGTCCCACCGCGCTCGGTCACCGACCCCAGGCTCGCCACGTATCGTGTTCGCTCGTCGCCGTCGAAGGTGTGGAACAGCCCGCAGTCGAGCAGCGCGCCGAGCGCGGCGATCGCGAGGAGCGCGGTGACGAACGCCCGGCGCGCCATCGCGTGGGTGACCACCCGCCGCAACGTCTGGACCGCGGTCACCGGCAGATGGGGGTCCAGCTCCCGGATGCGCTCGCGCACCGCCGGTACCAGGCTCTCCGGGCCTGCTGGCGAGCGCCGTCGGCCTGGTCCTCTCCTACTGGCGCGACTTCCCCAGCGGCCCGGCCATCGTCTGCTCCCTGGGCCTCTTCCTGGTCCTTTTCGGGATCTGGAGGAAGGTGCGGCGACCCGACGTGGCCGAGGCCGAGGAGCAGTTGCCGGCGTGACGCCCCGCTTTCCCCGCACGATCTCGTCGATGCGCCGGACCGGCACTCCAGGGCGCTCCCCAAGCGCAACCTGCGTCAACCCGGGGGGCTCAGAAACTGACCCCGGAGAATCTCTCCGCGGTGGCTCGGAGCTCGATTCTCCGGCAGCATTCCAAGACTCCTTCAATCACGGAGATCCTGGAGGATACGAACATCCGACGCCTCGGCTGCCCGCCATCGGAAGACGATGCGTCACTGGCGATTGACCCGCATACTGTGGAAGCCCTCGAGATCTCCCATCATGGGCTCGAGCCGGGTCCCCGGAGGCGACCGGAGGTCACTCGACTCCCGGGCGCCGTTGAGCATCTCAAGCTGCTGGAGCGCTGGTCGCAAAACCTCGGGCGGAGAGCGACGGATCCGGCTGCTCTTCCGATTGTGGAAGGGGTCCTCCATCGCCTTGCCGCTGAACGAGACAAATACAAAATCTTCCTTCGAGCACCACCGCTACCTTCCGTCTGCGCTTCGCCCGGACGGCGCCGAGGGCACCGAGCTCGCGGTCGAGGACTTGGCGATAGAGAACGAGCGGGGCGCTCAGGGCATGAAGCCGTTCCGGTCGAAGAGGCCGGAGAGATCGCTCGAGCCGGGGGTTGCGCCTTCGAGGTGGTAGTGGCGCTCGACCCCGGTCGCCTCCTGCTGGATCCAGACGTCGAGGGTGGACGTGGAGAACCGCACCAGGGTCGGCCACAGGTACCCATTCGGCTTGGGGCCGACGATCCGGAGGAACAGCTCCGAACGGCCGGGAACCGCGCCCGAGAGGCACGCCGTCTCCTCGATGCACCCGCTCTCGAGCCGGCCGGGCCGCGGCGGGTCCGACCCGCTCGAGATCTCGGCTCGGAAGCGGAAGCCTGGGACCTCCGGCGACGTGAGCCACTCGTCGGTCTGCGGTGCCACCGAAGCCGGTGCGCCCACCACCACGGGATCGATCGATGCGCTCGCGTTCGCGGACGGAAGGAACCCGTTCCGATCGAACAGTCCCGGAAGCGCGTCCTGGCCAGGCTCCGCCGCGGCCAGGTCGTAGTAGCGGATCTCGCCGGTCACCCGCTGCTCGACCCAGACCTCGACCCGCGAGGTCGAGAACTTCACCAGCGTCGGCCACAGGTACCCGTTCGGCTTCGGCCCGACGACGCGCAGGAAGACCTCCGACCGGCCGGGGAGCTGGCCCGAGACGCACAGGGTCTCCGGGATGCACCGGGGCTCCTGCCGCCCCATGAGGCTCGTCCCCCCACCCGTGATGCGCACCTTGAAGCGGAATCCGGGAATCGACGGGCTCGCCAGGAAGGGACCCGGCGGAAGGGGCTGCTGGCCGGCGGCCGTGAGGGGAAGGGCCCACGGCTCGCGCCCGGTCACCCCATCGTCGGCGGAGAAGAAGAGCGTTCCGCCGGCCACGGTCAGATCCCGGGGCTCGGAGGCGAAGGCGCCGGGGTAGATGTCGGCCACCTGGCGGACCGTGCCGCTCCGGTCGGTCTCCCACAGCTCGCGGCCGTAGCGCTCGCTCGCGGCGGAGAAGAAGAGCCGATCGCCGGCGACCGTAAGCTCGAACGGGCTCGCCGAGCCGCCGCGATGGAGGTCGGCGACCATCCGCGTGCCCGCCGGCGTGCCGTCCGTGCGCCAGAGCTCACGGCCGTGGATCGCGTCGTCGAAGCTGAAGAAGAGCTCGTCGCCGAAGGTCGTGAAGGAGTGCGACCCAGCAAACGCGTCAGAGGCCACCAGGGCCACGACGTCCCCCTCCGTCGAGAGGCGGAAGACGCTGCCGACGGGGCTCCCGGCGATAATGCCCCGCTCGCCTCCGAAGTACAGCGCGCCCAGGAACGCGTGAAGCCCGCCGTCCGCAGCGTTTTGGTCGTCTTGGAAGTCCGGGATACTTGCGAACGGCTCGGCACTGGCGGGTCGTCCGTCCGTACGCCAGATCGCGTCCTTTCCGTAACCCGACCCCTCGACGACGAAGTAGACGAGGCCGCCGATCTCGGTGATCGCGAGCGGTTGCAGGAGATTGTGGTCGGGAGGGACGTCCAGGACCTTCCACGTCCCCGCGGCCGTGCCGTCGGAGCGCCACAGGCCGCCGTCCTGGAGGCCCAGGAAGTAGAAGACGTCGCCGACGGCCACGGGGAAGGGGACCAGGCCGGCCAGGTTCGGCAGGGGGACGGCCAGGCGCAGCCCCTGCGGGCTGCCGTCGATCTCCCAGATCCCGGCCTGTGGACCGAGGGTCCCGAAGGCGTAGACCTTGTCGCCCAGGCGCACCGAGGAGTCCCCGGCCCCTTCCCGGTCCAGATCGCCGACGGGATAGGTCCCGTTCTCGGTGCCGTCGGTACGCCAGAGACGGGAAGCCGCCGCCGGCTCGCGAAAGAGAGCGAACTCCCCCGCGCCGAACAGGCTACGGTCGGTCGAGAAGGAGGACGGTGGGGTGTCCGTGAGCCTGTGGACCGAGCCGGCCGTCCCGTCGCTCGACCAGACCTGGCGAACCCCGTTGGGGTCCAGCGCCGAGAAGACCGCCAGGCCACCCACCGCGGTGATCTCGGCGGGATCGCTTCCCGGGGCGGACCTCTCGATGTCCCGGACGATCCTCGTGCTCTCGGGGGTGCCTTCGCTGCACCACGGCTCGGACCCCCGATCGTCCTGCCCCGCGTAGAGCCAGCAGGCTCCCACGCGGCCCACCTCGCCGCCGTAGGCCGCGCGGCTGACCTCGGGAGCCGTGATCGCCCGCGTCCCCGCCGGCGTGCCGTCGGAGAGCCAGACCCGACCCGCCAGGGCGAAGGCCACCTCGCCGCCCCTCTCGAGGAAGGACGGTGGCTCGGTGACCATGCAGTCGGCCTCGCAGAGCACCGCCGCGGACTTCGTGCCCGGCGCGGTTCCGTCCGAGCTCCAGAGCTCCAGGTGGTCGCCGGTGTCCAGGACGAACAGGACACGCCCACCAGCCGTGGTCAGGTCGGAGGCGACCCGGGGGCAGGGCTCCGCAATACACGGCAGGAGGTCGCGGGTCGTCTCCGGCGTCCCATCGGACACCCAGAGCGAACGGCTCGAGGAGGTCGAGTCCCGAGCGGCGAGGAAGAACACCCGTTCCCCGAGAATCGCGGCCTCTCCACCGCCGAGGTCCTGACTCACCGCGTAATTGACGTCGACGCCCGTGACCTGAACCGTGCTCTCCGGGGTCCCTTCGGTTCGCCAGACGTTGAACCGATCCCTGATCAGGCCCGCGTCGGACAGGAAGTACAGCCGGTCGCCGACGACCTTCTCGAGGCCGCCGATTCCGCTGCCATTGGGCAGACCGGACACGGGACGGGTACCGCCGAGGGTGCCGTCGCTGGCCCATATCTGGTCACCGTCGTCACTATCGAAAACGAAGAAGAGGGTCGATCCGACGGCCGTGAGACCCCGGGGAGGGTCGAATGTGTGTCCGCCCTCCACCAGGAGTGTGGCTTCGCCGCTCTCGTCGAAGCTCCACAGATCCCCGTCGACGGTGACGAAGACCCGGCCGCCGGCGACGGCGACCTCGTGGGCACCCCTCTCTCCGGGAATCGAGTGGATCTCCCGGGTGCCGGCGGCGGTGCCGTCGGTCTCCCACAGGGAGCACCCGTCGGGAGTGCAACCTACGAAGCGGAGGACGCCGCCGGAGAGGTCGAAGCTCCCGGTGAGGTTGCGCACGTCCGGAACCGCGACGTCGTCCGGCAGGAGACGAGCCGTGCCGTCCCGGGTGCCGTCGGAGGACCACAGGTCTCCGACCGAGAAGAGAAAGGACCCCGCGTCCGAGGCCGATGTCCACCAGAGGAGGCGGTGGCCGACGACTCCGAGGGGCACCGGTCTAGAGCTCGAAGCGCCTGGCGAGGCGTCCGCCAGCAGCCGCGTGCCGCCCGCGGTGCCGTCCGTGACCCAGACCTCCGGCCCGAGACCGTGGTGCTCGGCGATGAAGAAGGTCCGGGCGCCGGCCTCGATCCAGCCGCCCGGGTCGGAGCTCCCGGAGGCGTCGGGGCCGGCCACGAGGTCTGCCAGGCGGTAGGGCGCCGGGGCCTGCGCCCGCGCGCTTGCCGTGGTCGAGAGACCAAGGAGGAGAAGCAGGCCGGGCCGGGCAAATCCACGATGCACGAGACGAGCTCCCGGAATGGTCGTGGGAAGGGTGAGGGCTCCAGGCGCCTCCGGGCCGGTGAACTCGCCGCAACCTGAACCATGAGACGCTCGATGACTGTACCACCGCTCAGGGCCGCGATCCGCCACCAAGCGCGAGGCGCACGGACCCGGCCCGCCGCCAGCCTCGGCGGCGTCAACCTCTCGGATCCTTCGGCCCCGGGGCCGCGCGTCAACTCCGGCGTAGCCCGAGCAGCGCGGCGCCGCCGTCCTTGGAGGTCCCCTTGGACCGTCGGTGCAGCCGTTCTGCAGCGTCAGGTTCTCGAGGGTCAGGTCGCCTCCCGCTTCGACTGGGAAGATCTTGAGCTCCTCGATGTCGACCCGGACGCCGTCGAGGGAGCAGGTCGGGCTCGCGTCGCGGCCAGAGGTCACGGGTGGCGGTGGACATGCGGATCGGCGAGATGGTGCTCCGCAATCCTCCCTCTCTGCGGGGACGCCAACCGCAGCGCCCCCCTCGTCCTTCTGAGCTCCATCGTGAGTTTCGCGTCACCTGTGGGGGATCTGCCACCCCGAGGCTACCGGATCCGAGACCCTTCTTCCACGCGGCTGGAGGCGTTTGCCGAGGGCGGGCTTTCAGCCGGGTCGGGCCGCTCGGCCTTCACTGCAAAGTTCGATGGAATACTGAGCAAAACACCCTGCTAGTCTCCGAAACTCCGGCCGGCGGTCGCCGCCCCGCCACGCAGGAGACCGCCGGGCCCTGAACGAGGAGGTTCATGACCACGATCCCGACGGCTTCCCGGCCTGCGATTCCGAAGGGTCCCGATCCCTCGCCGGCTGAAGCAGGAGCCCCGGGGGCCCGGCGCCGCCCGCCTTCTATCGCCCAGGTGCTGGTCGCGGTCCTGGTGCTGGCGTGTCTGGCCTTCGGCCTGACACACCCCCTCATCGATCAGGACGAGGGGCGCAACGCCGAGGTCGGCCGCGAGATGGCGGCGAGCAACGACTACGTGCTGCCGACCCTCGAAGGGCTCCCCTACCTCGACAAGCCGGTCCTCTATTTCGCGGCAGAAGCGGCGGTCATGGAGATACTGGGGCCGACCGAGCTGGCGGCCCGGCTGCCGGCCCTTCTCAGCACCTTCGCGACGGCCCTGCTCGTCGCCTGGTTCGCGGGGCGGATCTTCGGCCCGGGGCGGGGCGGCCTGGCTGCGCTGATGTTCCTCTCGGCGCCACTCGCCGTGGCGTTCTCCCGCATCGTGATCTTCGACTCGATGCTGACCTTCTTCGTGACCGCGGCGGTGATGTGCCTCTACCTGGCGCTGCCCGCCGACCGGGGCGCCCCCGAGCCAGCCCGGCCACGGGCCTGGGCCACGACCGGCTGGGTGGCCATGGGGCTCGGGGTGCTCACCAAAGGACCGGTGGCCCTCGCCCTGCCCCTGTTGGCGGTCCTGCCCGTGGCCGTGCGGCGGCGCTCGGCGCGCCGCCTGTTCACGCCCGTAGCCCTGTTGGCCTTCGCCGTGGTCGTCACGCCCTGGGTGCTCGCCGTCTCCCTGCGCCGCCCGGACTTCCTCCACTACGCGTTCCTGACCGAGACCGTGGAGCGGATGGCCACCGACAAGCTCCACCGCTCGGCACCGTTCTGGATCTACCCTCCGCTCCTCTTGATCGGCGCCTTTCCCTGGAGCCTTGCGCCCCTGGCCCTTGCCGTCCGGCGCTGGCGCGAGACGTGGAGCCCGGCCTGGACGCTCGCCCTCGTCTGGATCGTCGCCCCGCTCGTCCTGTTCACGCTGTCGAACAGCAAACGTTCCCAGTACGTGCTGCCCCTGGTGATTCCCCTCGCTCTCCTGAGCGCCGATCTGTGGGTGCGTTCCCCCTCCGCCAGGCGATGGCTCGGCAGGGTCGCCGGCATCGCCTACCTGGTCATCGGGGTGGCCCTGGTGGCGGCCGTCCTCTCCGGGGCTCTCCTACGGCGCGTCGAGGCACCGTTGCGTCCGGTCGTCGTGCCGGCGAGCCTGGCGCTGGCCGCCGCGTTCCTGGCGGGCGGGGCGCTGGCCCTCTGGCTCCACCACCGGCCGAAGCTCCAAGCGCTGTCTCTGGCGGCGACGTTTCTGCTGGCGCCGATAGCCCTCGGACCGGCCTTCACGGCGGTGAGCGAGCTGCGCTCGACGCGGCCCCTGATGGGCACCCTCCAGCGGGCCGCCGGAGGCCAGGGCCGGGTCATCTTCGTGGAGACCTACGCCCCGTCGCTCACCTTCTACGCCCGCCGCCCGGTCCTGGTGGTGAGCCGGGACGGCAGCGAGCTGCGCAGCAACTACATTCCCGGCCACTACCAGGAGCTCCTGAGCGTGCCGGGCTCGACCCTCAGGCCGCCGAGCTGGCTCGATGCGGCCCTCGCTCGGTGCCCGGCCGGCGACGTCTTCGCCGTGCATCTCTCGGGGACGCTGCAGCCGAAGCTCGCGGCGCACCTCCCCCTCCTCGCAGAGCACCACGACCTGGCCGTCTACGGGCCCTGCGCGAGGGGCGGCGCCTCGGCGCCCTCGGTAGGTGACCGTATTCCTGCGACGGAGCTCGTAGTCTCCGATGCCTTCTGAGCCCGGAATGACCGAGGAGTCCGCTCCCCGCCCGCGCGGGGCCCCGCGGTCTCTCTCCGCCCGCCTGGCCTCGCTGGCGATCGGCGTCGGCCTCGCCGTTGTGTTCTTCACCGGACTGGGAGGCCGCCCGCTCTTCGAGCCCGACGAAGGGCGCTATGCCGAGATCCCCCGCGAGATGCTCGCCACCCACGACTGGGTCACCCCCCGCCTCGACGGCGTGCTCTACTTCGAGAAGCCGCCCCTCTATTACTGGCTCAACGCCGGAGCCATGTCGCTGTTCGGCTTCGGCGAGTGGGTGGTGCGCTCGTGGAGCGCGCTGTTCGGTCTCGCCGGAGCCGGCCTGGCCTGGACGCTCGGGCGCTCCCTCGGCGGACGACGGACCGCCGTGCTGGCAGCGCTCATTCTCGGTGCCAGCCCGCTCTACCTCGTCCTGTCCCACGTCAACTTCATCGACATCACGGCAAGCTTCTTCCTGAGCGCGACCCTCGTCTGTTTCTGGCTGGCTCAGGACAGCTCGCCGGGGCGCCGCCAGCGCCTCCTCTGGTACGGAATGTTCGCCGCCGCCGCCTTGGCGGTGCTCACCAAGGGGTTGATCGGCGTGGTCATCCCCGGCGCCGTGGTGTTCCTCTACCTCCTCCTCGCGCGACAGTGGCAACTGCTCCGGCGCGTGCCCTGGGTCACCGGCGTTCCGCTCTTCCTCGTCCTCGCGGTGCCCTGGCACGTCGCCGTCGGCCGCCGCAACCCGAGCTTCTGGTGGTTCTACTTCGTGCATGAGCACCTGCTGCGCTACGCCTCCCAGACAGCGCAGCGCCTGCAGCCCTGGTGGTTCTTCATCCCGGTGATCCTGGTGGGCTTCCTGCCCTGGAGCGGGATGCTCGTGGGCCTGCTGCCGCGCGCGACCCGCCGCGCCGGCCCGAACAGCGCAAAGAGGCGGGGGATCCTTTTCCTGGCCCTCTGGGCGTCGTTCATCGTGGCGTTCTTCTCCGCCTCCGAGTCGAAGCTGGTGCCTTACGTGCTGCCGGTGTTCGTCCCGCTGGCGGTGCTGGCGGCCCTCGGCTGGGAGGCCGCCGTCGACACGCCCGGCCCTGGCCGCACGCTGGTCCGGCGGATTCTCCCGTGGTCCGCGGGGCTCCTCGCCCTGCTCGCCGGCGCCGGTCTCTGGATCGCCCTCGGCGAGGTTCCCGCGATCGTCGCACCGGGGGCGCTCTCGCCCTCGGTGCCCCTCTTCGCGGCCGCCACTGTGGCTGCCGCGGTCGTCGCCGTCCACGCCACGCTGCGGTGGCGGCCGCGGCGCGCGTTCGTCGCCTCGCTGCTCGCAGCGCTCTGTCTATCCGGTACCGTCACCGTCGCCGCGCCGGCGGCCGGCGAGCAGCTCAGCAGCAAGGAGATCGCGGAGTACCTCCGCACGCGGCTGGGACCCGAGGACGGCCTCGCGTGCTTCGGGACCTACTCCCAGGCGCTTCCGTTCTACCTGCGGCGCACGGTCGACGTGGTGGGTTACCACGGCGAGCTCGAGTTCGGAATCTCCCACCTGTCCCCGGACCAGCGGCAGCTCCACTTCCCCTCCGCCACGGAGTTCCGGCCCCGGTGGCTCTCGGGGGAGAGAATCTATCTCGTGATGGACCACCGCTCCCGAGGCCGCCTGGCAGAGGCCGGGCTCCGCCCCGGGCCGGTGCTCCTCGAGACCCACGGGTGGGTGCTGATGAGCAACGACTTCGGAGCCCTGGAGCGATGAGCGCGGGCGGGCACCGCGCCGACGTTCCTCCTCGTGCAGGACAAGCGCCGCCACCGCCCCGACCCTCCGGTGCTAGAGTCCGCGTACGTCGCCGTGCGCTCCCAGAGGCTCGGCACCGACCGGAACCTCTCGCTCCGGCGACGCATCGCCCCCCATCGACCGGAAGCTCGTCACCCCTTGGAGCCTTCATGAGCCGCCCTTTCGCCGTCCGCGCCGATTTTCTGCCGTTTTCCAAGCCGACCATTCGACAGCGCGAGATCGACGAAGTGGTGGAATGCCTGCGCTCGGGCTGGATCACCACCGGGCCGCGGACCCAGCGCTTCGAGAGCGACTTCGCCCAGTTCGTCGGAATGCCTCACGCGCTGGCTCTCTCCTCGGCGACGGCGGGTCTCCACATCGGCCTGATGGCGCTCGGTGTCCAGCCGGGCGACGAGGTGGTCACGACGCCCCTGACCTGGGCCGCGACCGTCAACATGATCGAGCTGCTCGGCGGCACGCCGGTGTTCGTCGACATCCACCCCGAGACGCTGCAGATCGACGAGCGGCAGCTCGTGGCGGCGCTGACCGAGCGCACGGTCGGCATCCTGCCGGTTCACTTCGCGGGCGCACCGTGCGACCTGGACCCGATCCTGGAGCTCGCCCGCCGCCACGGACTGTGGGTCTTCGAGGACGCCGCCCACGGCGTTGGAACGCTCTACAAGGGGCGCCACGTCGGCACCGCGAGCGAGCTCTCCGTCTTCTCCTTCCACCCGATCAAGAACATGACCACCATCGAGGGGGGGATGCTCACCCTCCAGGACGACGAGCTCGCACGAAAGCTCAAGGCCCTGCGCTTCCACGGGCTCGAGAAATCGGCGTGGAATCGCTACGCCGAGGGCGGAACCCCGCAGGTCGAGGTGGTGATGCCGGGGCTCAAGTACAACTTCACCGACGTGCAGGCGTCATTGGCGATCCATCAGCTCGCGTCGATCGGCGAGTTCAACGCCCGGCGCCGGGAGCTTTCGGCTCTCTACGACGAGCTCCTCGCCGAGGTCCCCGAGATCGGGCGCCCCGGCGTGCCTCCGTACGACCACTTCCACACTCGGCACCTCTACGTGGTCAAGGTGCTCGACGACGCCTCGATGTCGCGCGACGCTTTCATGGCGGCCCTGAGGGAGCGCAACGTCGGCACCGGGCTCCACTTCCGGGCCGTGCATACCCAGCCGTACTACGCCCAGAAGTACCCTCGGTGGCCCGGCGCGCTGCCCGAGGCCGAGTGGGCCTCGGACCGCATCTGCTCCATCCCGCTCTTCCCGACCATGACCGAGGACGACGTGCGCTACGTCGTCGAGGCCATCCAGGACGTGCTCGTCCACGCGAAGCAAGGCGTCTCTTCGTGAGCGCTCCGTATCTCTCCCTGGTGGTTCCCGTCTACAACGAGTCGGAGAACCTCCCGGAGCTCCTCGACCGCCTCGGCACCGTGGCCGAGGCGCTGGGGAAGCCCTACGAGATCATCCTGGTCAACGACGGCAGCCGCGACGCCTCCCTGGAGATCCTGCGCTCGGCGGCGGCCGAGCACCCCCACCTGGTGGTGGTCGACCTCAACCGCAACTACGGCCAGCACGCGGCGGTCTTCGCCGGCTTCGAGATCGCCCGCGGCGAGGTGATCGTCACCCTCGACGCCGATCTCCAGAACCCGCCCGAGGAGATTCCCAAGCTGGTGACCACCCTGGAGCAGGGGTTCGACGTGGTCGGCTCGGTGCGCGTCGCGCGGGAGGACTCGCTCTTCCGACGCCTCGCTTCGCGGCTGGTCAACCGGATGATGGCGTGGACCACCGGCGTCAAGCTCCACGACTACGGCTGCATGCTGCGGGCCTACCGGCGCCCGGTGGTCGAGAGCCTCTGCGCCTCCAAGGAGATCTCCACCTTCATCCCGGTGCTCGCCGACCTCTACGCCGGTCGGGTCACCGAGGTGCCGGTGGCCCACGCCGAGCGCGTTCGCGGAACCAGCAAGTACTCCCTGTGGAAGCTGCTCAAGCTGCAATTCGACCTCCTGACGAGCTTCACGGTGCTGCCGCTGCGGTGGACCCTGGGCGTCGGTATCGTCACCTCGGTGATCTCGATCCTCGCCGCCGCCGTGCTCCTCGGAGGCCGCTTGGTCTATGGCCCTTCCTGGGCGGTGAGCGGCGTCTTCACGCTCTTCGCGTTGCTCTTCTTCCTGCTCGGCGTCCTGCTCTTCGCCCTCGGCCTGGTCGGCGAGTACATCGGCCGGATCTACATGGAGGTGCGACGGCGGCCGCGCTACGTGGTCCGCGAAGTCGTGCGCAGCCGGGAGCAGGTGGTGTCGTGAAGGCGATCGTCCTCGGCTACCACACCATGGGCTGCCTCGGCCTCGAAGCGCTGATCGACCACGGGTTCGAGGTCTCGGCCGTCTTCACGCACCGCGACGATCCCCGCGAGGAGGTCTGGTGGCGCTCGCTGGCCGAGACGGCCGGGGCGCTGGGCATTCCCGTCAACTACCCGGAAGACATGAGGGCTCCCGAGGTGGCCGGCCGGATCGCCGAGGCCGCGCCCGACTTCCTCTTCTCCTTCTACTTCCGCTTCATGGTCCCACCGGCGATCCTCGAGCTCGCGCCCCGTGGCGCCCTCAACCTCCACGGTTCGCTGCTCCCCCGCTACCGTGGGCGCGCGCCGGTCAACTGGGTGCTGGTCAACGGGGAAGAGGAGACCGGCGTCAGCCTCCATTACATGGTGGCCAAGCCCGACGCGGGCGACCTGGTGGACCAGGAGCGGGTGGCGATCGCGCCGCTCGACACCGCGTACACCCTGTACGGCAAGCTCGAGGCGGCGGCGCGGCGCCTGCTCGACCGGACCCTGCCGGCGTTGGTGGCGGGCACCGCGCGCGCCACCCCTCTCGACCTCGCGGCCGGGTCGTACTTCGGTGGCCGGAAGCCGGCCGACGGCGAGGTCGACTGGCGCTGGCCCGCGCAGCGCATCTTCGACCTGGTACGCGCCGTCACCCACCCCTACCCGGGGGCGTTCACCTCCCTCGGCGGCGCGCAGCTCTTCGTCTGGTGGGCCCTGCCGACCGAAGGAGGAGCCGGCGCCCCCCCCGGGACCGTCCTCGCGGTCGACCGAGAAGGTGTCACGGTCGCCGCCGGCGACGGGTCCGTACGACTCATCACCCTCCAGCCGGCAGGGCGGCCCGAGCTGCCCGCCTGTTCCGTGGCGCCCGCGATCGGGCTCCGCCCGGGCATCCAGCTGGGTACTCATAGCGAGCCTTCCACGTGAACGTTCTCATCCTTGGTGTCAACGGATTCATCGGCAACGCGCTGACCCGGCGCATCCTCGCCCAGACCGACTGGCATGTCCACGGCATGGACCTGTCGACGAACAAGCTCCAGGGCTCGCTCGGCCACCCCCGCTTCCACTTCTTCGAGGGAGACATCTCGATCAACCGCGAGTGGATCGAGTATCACGTCAAGAAGTGCGACGTCATCATCCCCTTGGTGGCGATCGCCACCCCGGCGACCTACGTCAAGGATCCGCTGGCGGTCTTTCAGCTCGACTTCGAGGAGAACTTGCGGGTGGTGCGCCAGTGCGTGCACCACCGGAAGCGGCTGGTCTTCGCGTCGACCTCCGAGGTCTACGGCATGTGCCCGGACGCCGAGTTCGACGAGGACGAGAGCCTGCTGGTCTACGGCCCGATCAACAAATCGCGCTGGATCTACGCTTGCTCCAAGCAGCTCCTCGACCGCGTGATCGCGGCCTACGGCGAGCAGCACGGGCTGCGCTATACGTGCTTCCGTCCGTTCAACTGGATCGGCCCGAAGCTCGACGACGTGTACGCCGCCAAGGAGGGCTCTTCGCGGGTGGTGACGCAGTTCATCGTCGACTTGATGGCTGGCGAGCCCATCCGCCTGGTCGACGGAGGCAGCCAGAAGCGCTGTTTCACCTTCGTCGACGACGGCATCGACGCGCTGATGGCGATCCTCGGAGACTGCGAGGGAGCTTGCGACGGCCAGATCTTCAACATCGGCAACCCGGCCAACGAGCTCTCGGTCGAGGAGCTTGCCCGGCGTCTGACCGCGATCTACGAAGCCCGGCGCGCCGACATCCCGAGCTACGTGCCGCCTCGCATCGAGACGGTGAGCGCCGAGCGGTACTTCGGCCGCGGCTATCAGGACATCGACACCCGCACGCCGTCGATCGTCAAGGCGCGCGGCATCCTCGGATGGGAGCCCAAGACGAGTATCGACGCGGCGCTCGAGGTGACGTTCGACGCCTTCCTCGCCGAATGGACGGAAGAGGGTGAGACGGCCGGATAGCACCCCCCCGATCGTGGCCCTGCGAGTCGACGTCGACACCCACGAGGGGATGCGGACCGGGGTCCCCAGCCTCCTCGAGACATTTCGCGCCGCGGGCGTCTCGGGCACCTTCTACCTCTCCATGGGGCCGGATCGCTCGGGGCTCGCCGTCCTCAACGTGCTGCGGCCCGGGTTCCTGAGGAAGATGAGGCGCACCGGGGCGCCCCGCCTCTACGGTCTGCGCACCATCCTGTCGGGGACGCTGCTGCCGGCACGCCCGATCGCCACCGCCTTTCCGGAGATCGCGCGCCGCGTGCGGGGCGAGGGCCACGAGACCGGGGTTCACGCCTGGGACCACCGGCGCTGGCAAGACCGCCTGATGCGCTGGCCGGCGGCCGAGGTCGCGGCCGAGCTCGACCGCGGCCGGGCGGCCTACCGCGACGTCTTCGGGGAGGCTCCGGGCACCTTCGCGGCGCCGGCGTGGCTCTCCTGCGACGCGGCGCTCGTCCACCAGGAGGCCTTCGGCCTCGCCTACGGCAGCGACTGCCGGGGCCGCGAGCCCTTCGTGCCGGTCGTCGGTGGCAGAACGCTCGCGACGCCCCAGGTGCCGGCGACCCTGCCGACCCTGGACGAGGCGCTCGGAGCGACCCACGACGACGCGGCGTCCTACTTCCGCGCCATGCTCGAGGAGATCGTCCACGGCGGCTGGGAGGTCCTCACCGTCCACGCCGAGATCGAAGGAGGGCCCTACTCCTCGGACTTCCGCGCCTTCCTCCGGGAGGCGAGCGAGCGCGGTGTCCGCTGCGTACCGCTCGCCGAGCTGCTCGCCGCGCGCCGAGGCGCCGGGCCGCTCGAGCCCTGTCCGGTGGTCCATGCCTCGATCCCGAACCGGCACGGCGTGGTGTCGATGCAGGGAGCGCCGGTGGCGGAGGGTGAGTCGCTCTGCTAGGCTTCCCTGCACTTCTGGGGCCGGCCCGCGCTCGCGGCGGGTGATAGCTCGACCACGAAGATCCTAGAATGCCCCGTGCTCGAATCTTGGAGCGGCGAGTCCGGCCTGCCGGCTTCTGGCTCTACACCGCACACCTGGTCGCGGTCGTCCAGATCGCTCTCTCCAACATCCTGCTCGGCCTGAGCGCCCTCAGCGTGCCCTGGGCCGGCGCCTCGCCGCGCTCCGCCTGGCGCCGCGGCCGGTCGCTGCTCGTCGCCCTGGGGGTCTACCTCCTCACCTTCCTGCTCTCGTACGCCTTCTCCCTCGATCACCGGGCGAGCGCCGGCGCCCTGTCCGAGCCGTTCAACCTGCTGGTCGTGCCGCTGGCGCTCCTCTTCGTGCGCGGGGAACAGGCCGTGCGCAGGGTGGTCGACTCGATCGTCGCCATGGCCGGCCTCTCGGGCCTCTACGGCCTCGGCCAGTACTTCGACGGGTTCAACCGTCTGAGCCACCGGATCCACGCCTCCTTCTCCCACTACATGACCTTCTCCGGCGTTCTCCTGGTCGCCGACCTGCTGATCTTGTCCCAGGCGGCGGCGGGGCGGATCGAGAAGGGCTGGCGTGGAGCCTGGCGCTGGGCCGCGCTCGCGGCGATCAACGCCGCCCTGGTGGGGACCTTCACTCGCAACGCCTGGGTCGGCCTGGCGGTGGCGGGCACCCTGCTGGTGATCCTGCGGGCGCCCCGCTGGCTCCTCGCCTATCCGGTTGTGGCGCTGGTCTTCGTGCTGCTCGCGCCCCCCTCGATCCTCGGCCGCGCGGGCTCGATCACCGACGTGCACGATCCTTCCAACTGGGACCGGGTGTGCATGGCCCGCTCCGGGCTCGCCATGATCGCGGACCGGCCCCTGGTGGGCCTCGGCCCCAACATGGTTCGCCACCTCTACCCCGAGTACCGGCTGCCGGCGGCGCTGCGCAAGCAGGTGCCCCATCTCCACGACAGCTTCCTGCAGCTCGCCGCCGAGCGGGGTCTGCCGGCTTTGGCCGCCTACCTGGCGTTGACCCTTGTTTCGCTGGGTGCGGCCTGGCGGCTCTGGCGCCGGGAGGGGAGGTTCGCCGGCACCCGCGCCGACCTGCTCGTCGGCGCCATCACCGCCGTGGTCGCCTTCAACGTCGCCGGGCTGTTCGAGAACAACTGGGGGGACACCGAGGTCCAGCGGCTGGTGCTCTTCGTCCTCGCCCTGCCCTTCTGCCTCGGGCCGGCCCCCGAGAACCCACCGAAAGAGGGGAAGGAATGAACCAGCGCAACAGCGTACGCAGCCCTGCCGCCCGCACCGGTCTCCGGCTCGCCGGGCTCACCCTGGCCTTGACGGTCCTCGCCGGCTCCGCCGCCTCCGCGCCCCAGGCCGCCGCCCAGGCGCCGGCCGCGGGAGACCCGGCCCCCGGCCCGGCCTCGGGTCAAGCCTCGGCCGACGCGGCCCTCGACGCCCTGATGGCCGGCGCCTGGGAGCGGGAGATGCGCGAGAACCCCGTCGAGGCCTCCCTCGACGGCTTCCACCAATACGACGACCGCTGGGGCGACCGGAGCCTCGGGGCGATCGCCCGCGAGCACCAGGAGGACCAGGAGACCCTGGACCGCCTGGCGCAGATCGACCGCGACGCCCTCGACGCCGAGCACCGGCTCGACTACGACCTCTTCCGGTACCGCTACCAGCGCAGCGTCGAGTCCTATCCCTTCCATGGCTACCTGATGCCCCTCACCCAGCTCTCGGGCATCCAGCTCCAGAGCAGCCTGGTCCGGACGCTACGCTTCCAGACGACCGAGGACTACGCCAACTGGGTCAAGCGCCTCCAGACCTTCGGCCCCCACATGGACCAGATCATCGCCCTGCTCCGGGAGGGCGTGAAGGAGGGGATCACCCAGCCCAAGGTGGTGATGGAGCGCGTGCCCCACCAGATCGCGGCCCAGATCGTCGAAGAGCCCGAGACGAGCCGGTTCTACGAGCCGTTCGAGACCATGCCCGCGACCATTCCGGCGGCCGACCAGACACGGCTGCGCGCCGAGGCCTCCGCCGCCATCAGTGACCAGGTCGTGCCGGCCTACGAGCGTCTCCAGGCCTTCTTCAACGACGAGTACCTGCCCCACTGCCGCACCTCGACGGCGGCCACCGA
>CAZIIB010000019.1:0-17091 GCA_964539125.1 uncultured Thermoanaerobaculia bacterium
CGTTGTCGATGTAGGTGTTCAGGGTCTCCAGGTAGACCGTCCGCCCGGGGTCGGCCGGGCCGCGGAGGAGGCTCCGGCCGTCGACCGGCGTGGGCGCCTCGACGCCCAGGAGATCGAGGAGCGTCGGGAAGAGGTCCACCAGGCTCACCACCCGGTCGTCCACCACCTGTCCGGGCGCGGAGCCGGGCACCGCCAGGAGCACCGGCACGTGCACCGCCCCCTCGTAGAGGGATCGGGAGTGATAGCGCTCGCCGTGCTCCCCCAGGCTCTCCCCGTGGTCGCCGGCGACCGCGATCACCGTGCTCGGGCCCAGACCGGCCCGGTCGAGGGCGGCGAGCAGGCGGCCGAGCTCGGAGTCGACGTAGGCGATCTCGCCGGCGTACAGGCGGCCCTGGAAGCGGGAGGCGTACGGTTCCGGCGGCACGTAGGGGTCATGGGGATCGTAGTAGTGGACCCAGAGGAAGAAGGGCCGGGAGGGGTCCGCCGGCGCCCTGTCCAGCCAGGCCAGAGCGGCATCGGTCACCGCGCCCGCCGAGCGCTCGCTCTGCTCGCCCAAGGCCGCGGCCTGCAACGCCTCGAGGTGGGCGTCGTAGGTGGCGAACCCCTGGGCGAGCCCGAACCGCGGGTCGAGGACGAAGGCCGAGACGAAGGCCGCGGTCCGGTAGCCGGTGGCGGAGAGGACCTCGGCGAGGGTCACCTGCTCGTCGGCCAGGCCGCGCTCGCCGTTGACCCGCACGCCGTGGCTCGTCGGGGCCAGGCCGGTGAGCAGGCTGGCGTGGGCCGGAAGCGTCATGGGCACCGGCGTCACGGCGTCCGCCACCCGGATGCCGTCCGCGGCCAGCCGGTCGAGGGTCGGGGTCGACGCCCCCCGGTCGCCGTAGCATCCGAGATGGTCGGCGCGGGTGGTGTCGAGGGTGACGAGCAAGAGGTTGTCGCCCGCCGCCGCGCCGCGGGAGGGGAGCGCTTGCGGGGGAGCTGAAGCCGCTTCCCGGGTCGCCCCGCCGCCGCGCTCGCTCGCGGCCTCCTCCTCGCGGGAGCCGCATCCCGCGAGCAGCGCGCCCACCGCCAGCAGCGCCAGGAAGGCGACGTTGGCGCGGCGAGCGCTCACCGCAGAATGAAGCGCCAATAGAGGAAGATGGCGCCGAACGCGAACCCGAAGATCAGCCCGACCCAGGTGAGCACCCGTAGCCAGGCCGGCGGCCGTGCTGCCTCCGGCACGTGGGCCGCGGTCACCGCCCGGTAGTTCAGGATCCCGAGGATCGGCGAGGTCAGGAACGACAAGGTGGTCGCCAGGTCGACCATTCCGGTCAGGCTCCTCTGGAAGACGCTCATGAGCAGGAGCGCGCCGGCCATGAGGAGGGCCATCCACCCCCAGTAGAGCCATCCGCCGGCCCGCTCGCCGAGGCGGGGCGCCCGACCCGGAGCCAGGATCTCCGAGGTCCGCTCGAGCGCCCTCGGGAAGGCATCGGCGACCGTGAGGGTGGTCGAGAACATCGTCGTGAACGCAGCGACGGCGATCACCGGCCGGGCCCAGGGCCCGAGGGCCGCGGTGTAGAGGTCGATGAGCTGGAACGCGAAGGCCACCGGGCTGCCGGCCACCTCCTGGCCACTGCGGTAGAAGACCAGGGCGCCCAGGCTGAGGAACAGGAGTGCCAGGACCGCTGTGCCCAGGTAGCCGATGTTGAAGTCCAGGAGCGCCTCGGAGAGGAGCGGCTTGTGCCGGGTCTCCTTGGCTCGCTCGAGAGTCCACAGGGAGTGCCAGACCGAGATGTCCACCGCCGACGGCATCCAGCCCACCAGCGCGATGAGGAACGAGAAGGCGCCCAGGTCCTCGAGGTCGAACGGCGTGGGCGGCGCCGGGTGCGGGTGCGGGGTCGCCGCCGCGCCGACCACCGCGACGACGGTAGAGACCGCCAACACAACCATGACCACCTTCACCACCTTGTCGAGCAGCGGGTACTGCCCGGGCACCAGGATCAGAGCGCAGATCGCCAACAACAGGGCGCTGTAGCCCAAGGGCGAGAGCCAGGAGCCGAGGAGCTGCGTCGCGAGGCTCCCGGTCACCAGGGTGACCGCAGCCAGCACGGCGAACATGGTGCCCACGGTGAGGACGAGGTAGACCCAGACCGCCCAGGTGCCCTGGCGGCGGTAGCCGTCCACAAGACTCTCGCCGGTGGCGGCGGCATAGCGGGGCCCGTACTCGAAGAACGGGTACTTGAGCAGGTTGGCCAGGATGACCACCCAGATCAGCGCGAAGCCGTAGGAGGCCCCGGCCCGCGTGGACTGGACCAGATGGGAGACACCCACGGCCGCCGCCGCCCAGACCAAGCCGGGACCGAGGCTCGCGAGAACCCCCGCGCGATTCCACCGCTTGCTCGACACGATCGTCGAAAGTCTACCCGATCGCCCGGCTCCGACACGAGCGGCTCCCCCGACTCGCGCCTTGCTCCCGGCTGGAGGGGCCGATAGCATCGGGCCACGGGGTGGCGATCCGCGCCGCCCACGAGCTCCCGACCTTCCCCTCCGAGACGCGGCGACCCGTGGCGATCATCGACCGAGGACGGCGACAGACGACCCTCGCACAACGCTTCGGCGCCTTCGTCGCCGAGCGTCATCCCTTCGCTCTGGCTCCGGCGATGGAGAGCCTGGAGGAGGCGCTCGCCACGACGGCCGGCGACCGGGAGCGCCTCGCCGGCAGCCCAGGACTCCGCCCGGCAGCGATCGAGGACCTGCGGGAGCCGCTTCGCCAGGCCCTCCGGCGCCGCCTTCCCGAAGCCCCGCCGGACCTGCCCGAGACGACGCCCGGGGTCACCGCCGCCGAGCGGCTGGGGTGCGAGGCCGAAGCGTTGCTCGATGCCTGCGACGGCTTCCTGGCGCGCGAGGTGATCGCCGCCTCGCTCTCCCCGGAGGAGAAGCGGGAGATGTTGCGGGGGATGGTTCTGACCCGGGCCACCGACAACCGCCTCAAGAGCTTCTTCACCGGCGGCGAGGTGCGCTACCAGGGTGCCGGCTTCCAGGGCAAGGGCTTTCGCTCCCTCGGCCAGGAAGCGATCTACGCGGCGCCCCTGCGGCTGCGCCGCGGCGAGCGCTACCGGGCGCCCGACGGCTCCTGGCACGGCGACGTGGTGGCACCGGTGATCCGGGACGTGGGGGCGGCCCTGGCCATGCACCCGGCGCCCGAGACCGTGCGCATGGTTCTGAACGCCCAGATGGCCAAGGCCGGAGCGCCGATGGAGGGCAAGGACCTCCACGTGGGAGACTTCTCCCACGGCATTCTGCCCACCACGGCCCCGCTCTCCATCGCCACCCTCAACATCGCCGGCCTGGCGTTCGCCTTCTCGCGGGAGCGGCCGACCGAGGGCGGCTTCCGGGTCGCTCTCTCGTTCATCGGCGAAGGCGGAAGCTCGCTCGGCGAGTGGCACGAGGCGATCAACCTCTGCGCCGCCCGCCGCCTGCCGGCGATCTTCTGCGTGGAGAACAACGGCACCGCCCTGTCGACACCGGTTCCGGAGCAGTCCGCGGTGCGGGTGTTCGCGGAGAAGGCGGCCGGCTACGGCATCCCGGGCATCACCCTCGACGGCACCGATCCCGAGGCGATCGCCGCCGCGTTCGCCTGGGCCGCCGGACGGGCTCGCGCCGGCCTCGGGCCGAGCCTGATCGAGCTGGTCAGCCTGCGCATGTGCGGCCACGCCCACCACGACGACATGCTCTACCTGGGCCGGGATCCTCATCCCTCCTGGGAGTATCCGGAGCTTCACGAGGGGGGGTACGCCGATCCCGACGCGTATCGCTTCTGGGCCGAGCGGGACCCGATCGCCACCTACGCCGCCTGGCTCGAGGAGTCGGGGGTGATCGAGGGAGGGGACCTGGAGCGGATGAAGGCCGAGGCCGAGGAGCTGGTGGAGCGCCAGGCCCGCCGCGTGATCGAGGCCCCCTGGCCCGACCCCGCGCAGGCGGGAGAGGGCGTCTTCACCGATCTCCCGCCGGCACGGCACCGCGAGCCCCTGGCCGAGCGCCGGCCGCTGCGGCGGGTGCCGCCGTCGCCGCCCCTCGAGCCGGGACGGCCGTTCGACCCGGCGGGCAGGACCTTCCTCGAGGCGATCATGCTCGGGGTGGGCGACGCCCTCGGGCGCGACGAGCGAGTCTTCGTCTACGGCGAGGACGTCGGCGGCGAGTACGGCAACGCCTTCCTGCTCCTGCGCCCCCTGCTCGCCGAGCACCGCGGCCGGATCCTCAACTCGACCCTCGCCGAGGGGGGCGTCCTCGGCCTGTGCACCGGCGCGGCGCTCGGCGGCCTGCGCCCGATCGGCGAGATCCAGTTCAACGATTTCGTCGCCACCGGCTTCAACCAGCTGGTCAACAACGCGGCGAAGATCCACTACCGGTGGGGTGCGTCGGTGCCCATGGTCGTGCGCATGCCCTGGGGCGGCCTGCGCAAGGCGGGTCCGTATCACAGCCAGAACACCGAGGCCTGGTTCTACCGCACGCCGGGGCTCAAGATCGTGGTGCCGTCGACCCCCGAGGACGCGCGCTCCCTGTTCGCCGCCGCGGTGGCCGATCCGGACCCGGTGCTCTACTTCGAGCACATCGCGCTCTACCGCGATCCCCGGATCAAGCAGCTCCTGCCCGCCGAGGCGCCCGAGCCGCTACCCCTCGGCCGCGCCGCGCTCCGGCGCGCCGGAGAGGACCTGGCCATCGTCTCCTACGGCGCGTACGTCCACCTCGCCCTGCGGGTCGCCGAGCGCCTGGCCGCGGACGGGATCGAGGCCTCGGTCCTGGACCTCAGGAGCCTCGCACCCCTCGATCGCGAGGCGCTGCTCGCGGTCGCCCGCCACTGCGGCAAGGTGCTCGTGGCCCAGGAAGACACCCGCACGGGGAGCGTCGGCGAGAGCCTGGCGGCGATCGTTCAGGAGGAGGCGTTCGAGTACCTCGACGCACCGGTCCGGGTGGTGGGCTCCCTCGATACGCCGGTGCCCTACTCCCCGCCGCTCGAACGAGAGTTCCTCGCGGGCGAGGAGCGGATCGAGGCCGCCGCTCGCCTCCTCGCGGCGTATTGACGGCCGGGTTCCCGCGTTCTCAGGACGACTTACGCAGCGACGGCGCCAAGCCGGGGTGGCTCTTCTCCGCCTCGGCGCGATCGGCCGGCTGGAGACCGTGCAGCACGCGGGTGACCACCGCCCGCGGCGTCTTGGGGTTGCGGACCAGGGCTAGACGCACCTCGTACGGGGCCGAGAGACTGGGCGTCTCGCCGATCAGCTTGAGCGCGCGGCGCGGAGCGATCGAGCTGTGGGCGATCTCGAGAACCAACCCCTTGTCGAGGTGACACTCGTGGAGGCACCTGAGGACCAGCTCCTCGTCGCGGAAGAAGTCCGACCAGAGGGCCTTGAGCAGCGAGCTGCCCGAGCTCCGGACGGTGGCGATCTTCTCCGCCGAGCCGAGGCCGCGGAAGAGGGCCGTGAGCCGGGCCCGGGCCCGGGCCTTGACCTCCAGCGAGTGGATCTTCGGATTCTGGGTCAGCCCGAGCAGACCCCGCAGATCGCCCATGGAGCTGACCACCTCGACCAGGGCCGCCGAGGGCACGTTGGCGCTCTCGAGGAGCGCCCGCCGGATCATCGGGCGCTGGAAGAGGCGTCGCTGCCGGTAGATCTCGCGCGCCACCCGCGGGCTCGAGGTCCGGGCGATGTCGGCCGCCAGGCGGTCGCCGAGGGCGGGGTTGGCGAGCAGGGCGAGGCGCACCTCCTCCGAGGTCTCGCCCGAGAGCACCTGGAGCACCGCCAGGTCGCGGCTGGAGCGGGCCAGGACCGCCTTGCGCGCCACCGGCAGCGTCGAGATCGAGTGCGCCGTGGTCTCCTCCGGGCGCACCACCTCCAGGTCCGAACGCGGAGGGGTGGGCGCGGCGATCGCTTCTTCCTCCGGCAAGCCGGTCTCCGCCGCCGACATCGCGGCCTCGACCTCCGCCTCCCGGGACGACGAGAGCTCCAGCGCCCGGGTGCGGACTCGTTGCCGGTCGGCATCCGGCAGGACGTGGATCAGCTCTCTGGTCTGCTCTCGGATCTCCGCCTTCTCGCGGGCCGTTACCTCTGGCTTGTCGAGCTCGCGCAGCAGGTCGAGCACGCCCACCGCCTGGGCGCACCGCGAGCGGATCGCCTCCGGGGTGTGCTCGTTCCGGATGAAAGCCTCCTTGATCCCCCAGTCCTCGAACCATGGGGGGTAGGACGCGATGGCCGCCAGCACCCGAGGCGAGTCGATCCAGGTGGCCAGCCGGCGGACGACGCCCAGCTCGCCGCCGGTTCCCGCCGCCTTGAGGCTGGCGAGGAGCTTGAGGTGGGTCTCCTCCCGTTCCGAGAGTCTCGACCTCTTGTCTTGCGATCGGTCCATCGCGGGCTCACCTGGGCACTTCGTCGTTTCGACCTATCCGAAAGAATATCACTCGCTCCGCACCGGTGCTCGCCCGGCCCGGGTCAGCCCGCTCGGGCCCGCTGGGCGACGGCTTCGAGCGGGCTCGGCTGGTCGACCTCGAAGCCCTGGGCGTAGTCCACGCCGAGCTTCTCGAGCCGGGCGACGAGACTGGCGGCCGAGACCCCCTCCGCCACCGTCTCGATGCCCAGGACGTGAGCCATCTGATTGATCGACTCGACCATCGCCCGATCGAGGGGGTTGCTCGCCAGGTCGCGGACGAACATCGCGTCGATCTTGAGGTAGCTCACCCGCAGGCTCTTGAGCTTGCTGTAGGACGCCATGCCGGTACCGAAATCGTCGAGGGCGAAGCGGCAACCGAGGCCGGAGAGCTCGCGGATCATCCGCTGGGCCTGCGGCAGGTTGGCCATCACCGCCGTCTCGGTGATCTCGAAGCAGAGCTTCTCCGGGGAGACCTGGTGGGCCGCGATCCGCTGGCGGGCGAACTCGAGAAAGGACTCGTCCGAGATCGAGACCGCCGACAGGTTGATCGAGCAGGTTCCCAGCGCGTCCAGGAACCGGCGCGGCTGCCGGTCCAGGTAGTCGAGGGCTCCGTCGACCACCCAGCGGTCTAGCTCGCCCATGGTGCCGTAGCGCTCCGCGGCGCGGACGAAGGGGGTCGGCGTGAGCACTTGGCCGTCCTCGTCGATCATGCGCAGGAGGACCTCGAAGAACAGTGGTTCCGGAACCCGTGGAGAGAGGCGCCGGATCCGCTGACCGTAGAGCCGCAGCCGGCCCTGCTCCAGGGTCTCGTGAATCCTCACCACCCAGTTCATCTCGTCGGTGCGGCGCAGGAGCTCGGCGTCGCCGGGCCGGTAGACCTGGAGGCGGTTGCGCCCCTTGTCTTTGGCCATGTAGCAGGCGTGGTCCGCGGCCGAGAGGATCTGGCCCAGGCTCCGACTGCCGGCGGCGATCGGCACCAGACCGATCGAGGCGCCGATGACGAAGGTCTTGTCCTGCCAGACGAACCGATAGCCCTCGATCGCCCGATTGATCCCCTGCGCCAGGGCGAGCCCCTCCTCCAAGGTGCATCCGCGCATGAGGACCCCGAACTCGTCGCCTCCCAGGCGGGCGACGGGATCGTCATCGCGCACGTGCTCCAGGATGAGCACGCCGAGCTTCCGGAGGAGCTCGTCGCCCGCGAGATGACCGCAGGTGTCGTTGACCAGCTTGAACTGATCCAGGTCCATGTAGCACAGGCAGTGCTCCTCGCCCGGCCCACCACCCTCCTCGAGCGCGACCCGGAGCTGCCCCTCGAACGCCTGGCGGTTGAGCAGGCCGGTGAGCGCATCGTGGGACGCCTGGTGGGTGAGCTGGAGGGCCAGCAGGCGCTGGTCGGTGACGTCCTGGAAGACGATGACCAGGCCGATCCCCGCCCCTGCCCCGTCGCGGATCGGCGCAGCCGAGAGCTCGACGGCGAAGCGCTGCCCGTCCGGCCGCTCGAGGAGCCGGCGGCGATCGACCTCCGCCTGCGCCTCGCCGGCCAGCACCCGGGCCACCGCCAGCGGCGCATCGTCGCCGGTCACCTCGTCGATCAGCCGGAGAACCCGATCGAGCTCCTCGCCGCCGGCCGCTTCCGAGCTCCAGCCGGTCAGCTTCTCGGCCACCGGGTTCAGGTACCGAACGCGTCCCGTCGCATCGGTGGTCATCACCCCGTCGGCGATCGACGCCAGCGTCACCTGGGCGAGCTCCTTCTCCCGGGACAATGCCAGCACTTGCTCTTCGTAGGCGCGGGTGGTGTTCGCCAGCAGGTTCCTCAGGATCGCGTTCTCGAGATCGGTTTGCTCCGCCATCAGAGCTCCCGCCGTTCCCGGAGCAGCGCGAGGATCGCCGTCTGGTTGTAGAAGGCCGGCCCGTGACCCCCGGCCGCCGGCGCGATCTCCCCGAAGGTGAAGAACCCGCTCAGCGCCGCTCCCTGCACCACCCGCGAGATGGTGGCGACCTCCCGGTGCGCCAGGTCCCCGAGGACCGCCTGGCGGCCGACGCACGAGAAGAGCACGGCGGCCTCGGGCACCTCGCCCTCGAGCTTGCGAGCGGCGGTCCGGAGCAGGGAGGTGTCGTTGCCGATGCCCAGGCGGACCCGGTCGCCCACCCGCAAGTCCCCCCAGAACGTGACCGCGCCCGGCGGCTGGTCGAACCCCTGCATCGAGCGGTAGAGGTGGGCTCGCTCCGGGTCCGGCCCCTCGATGATCAAGGGGAACCGGTGGGCCGCCTCGGGCATGGGAGCCAGCTCGCCCTCGACGGTGAAGAAACGGCGGAACCAGTCCGTGGCCGGCTCTCCGTCGATGGCGTACAGCACGTTCCCTTCGGCCTCGGTGACGGTGAAGATCGGGCTCGCGGCGTCCCATCCCCGGACGATCTCGACCTCCACCTCGAACCCGTGGAAGGTCAGAGCCAGGCAACCGCTGAGGAGCACCTCGCGATCGACGAACACGCGGGCGCCGGGACACGAGATCGGCTCGGACTGGGAAGCGAGGCCCCCGGCCACCAGCGGCCCCCCGTCGCCGAAGCGCGCGCGAATCGCCGCCAGTAGCTCGAGGTGGGGAAAGCGTAGGCCGTCGGCCAGGAGAAAGACGCCGTCGGCCCCGTCCAGCGCGTCCAGGAGCCCGGTCAAGGCCGCTTCCGACGGGGGGCGCTCCCGTGTTCCGGAGAGGGCGTGGACCGCCACCCGATGGCGGCCGTCCTCGATCCAGAACAGGTGGAGGCAGCCCTCGGAGGTCATGGCGTCGCCGACGAACTGCGTCACCGCCTCGCAGCCGAGCCGCAGGCTCGCCGGCCAGGCCTCCGCCAACGCCGCGAGCGTCGCCGCGAGCTGCCCACCCGGAGGAAGAAATGCGAAGACGAGATCCGGCGCGCCGTTCGTCGAAGCCCGCGGCTCTCCAGCCGCCGGCGGGGACTCGGCGATCAGCTCCTCCGGAGAGGGCACTCCGGACGCGAGATGGATGACGGCACTTCGCATGTCGGCGGCCGCCCTACGAGCGGTTCCGCGAAGTCGAGACCTGTTGGCAAAACCGCGACCGATGATACGCCCCGGCCCGGGGTAGGCGCAAAACGCGAGAGGTCTCCGGCGCTCCAGGGTGCGGAACGGGAGAACGCCCTCAGGTGGCCTGCTTCGCCCCGGGCGAAGAGGGTTCGAGAAGCCGATCGCGGACCGCCTGCATGTCGTCCCACGTGGGACGTTTCCAGTGGCGGTTCCGGAGCAGAGCGGCCGGATGGTAGGTGACCATGGTGGGAATGCCGCGGACCGAGAACCAGCGGCCGCGCATGCGCCCCAGGGGCAGGTCGTTGCCGAGGAGGGCCTGGGCGGCGACCCGGCCGAGGGCCACGATCACCCGGGGCCGAACCAGCTCGATCTGGCCCTCGAGATAGCCGCGGCATGCGGCCGCCTCGTCCGGCAGGGGATCCCGGTTGCCCGGGGGGCGGCATTTGACGATGTTGGCGATGTAGACCTGCTCGCGGGCGAGCCCGATCGCCTGGATGATCTTGTTCAGCAGCTCGCCGGCCGGCCCGACGAAAGGGAGGCCCTGCCGGTCCTCTTCGGCTCCGGGCCCCTCACCGATGAACATGAGGTCGGCATCGGGATCGCCGGTGCCGAAGACGACGGTGGAACGGCCCTGCCAGAGGCGACAGCGCTCACAGGTGGCGGCCTCCGTGGCCAGCGCGGCGAGGCGCTCGGCACGCTGCGCGGCGTCGGGACCGCCGGCCTCCGGAGGCTCCGCCGGTGGCCGGGTGCGGGCGGAGCCGCCGGGAGCCGGGCCGCTTCCGGCCGACGGCTCCGGCGAGGCACCGGACCCGGCCGCGGTTCGCTCTCCCGCGACGGGAGAAGCGGCCGGGAGGTAGAGCTCGCCGTAGCCGATCTCCCGAAGGTAGGTCAGCTCGTCGCGCAGATCCTCCGGCAGGTCGGTCATGGGTCGAGCCCCGCCGCGGCGCCGGGTCTCCGGACCCGCGGCGCCGCAACGAAAGACAAGGGATTCGTGAATCAGACCGCTAGTGAACCTCCGCGGACTCCGGCTCGTCGCCCGGCTCACTCTCCTCGCCGAGCTCGGTGACCAGTTCCTCCTCGGCGCCGAGGTCGAGGGTCAGCTCCGGCTCGGGCGCCGGACCGTAGCCCCACTCCACCAGCTCCTGGTCGATCTCTTCCTGGGCGACGCGGGTCGCCTTGACGTTGGGAAGGTCGAGCTTGGCCCGCGCACCGCGCAGGAGCTGTTCGGCGCGCTCCGCCACGACCAGCACGTAGCGGAACTTGCTGTCCATGGCTTCCTTGACGCTGCTGTCCTTCGGGGTGCTTTCCATCGAGTGTCGTCTCCTCCGGCGGCCGGCTTCGGGTGGGAGCGTCTTGCCGCCGTATCGGTTGGATTCGGGTCAGTCCGCCTTCGGTCTCGCGGTGCCACCGGCCTCTCCGGCCGCGGGAACCGGAAAGTCCTCGAGGACGGCCTGGATCGCCTCCGCCATCCGCTCGCGACGGTAGCGCCGCTCCAGGATGATCGAGGCGAGGGCCTGGCTGGCGCGCTCCGCGTCGTCGTTGATGATCACGTGATCGTAGCGATGGTAGCGGCGCATCTCCCAGATCGAGACCGCGAGCCGCTGTGAGATCTCCCGCGGGTCGTCGAGTCCGCGCTGTTCGAGGCGCGCCTCGAGGTCGACGAAGCTCGGCGGCATGATGAAGATGCTATTGGCGTCCGGATACCGCGTGAGCACCCGCTCGGCGCCCTGGACGTCGATGTCCATCAGCACGTCGACGCCCGCCTCCAGGCGGGGGAACACCTCCTGGTACGACGTGCCGTAGTAGTTGTTGTGGACCTCGGCCCATTCCAGGAACTCCTCGTTGGCGATCATCCGCTGGAACGTCCCGTGGTCGACGAAGTGATAGTCGCGTCCTCCGGCCTCCCCCTTGCGCGGCCGGCGCGTGGTGTGACTCACCGAGAACGCCAGCATCCCGAAACGGCCGAGCGCCCCCTCCATGATGCTGTTGATGAGGGTCGTCTTGCCGGCCCCGGACGGGGCCGAGAGGATGAAGAGCTCGCCTCGCTGCATGGCTCGGCAACCGGCGAGCACAAGCCCACCGTGGATTGACGAGTCTAGCACAGGGCGAGGGAATGTCCCGACTGGGCTCGTCACCTGCACTATCTAGAATACACGCGACTTCTTAGCTCCGTAACTCTCGGAGGTTGTGGTGGCCTCGAGCGGTCCAAGATCTGCGCTCCTGCGCCGGTTGGTTCCACTGATCGGCGCAGGAGTCGCCCTGAGTGCCGGCTGGTGGCTCTGGCACTCCTTCGCTCCGCGTCTCGACGCCGAGCCGCTCGCGCCCCGCGCAACGCCCGCCGTGGCTCCCGAGCGTCCGGCTCCCGTTCAAACGGCGCTCGTCCGAAAGGGCTCCCTACCCCTCGTCGCCGAGGCCACGGGTCGGCTGGAGCCCTGGCGCACGGTGTCGGTCAGCGCCGAGACCGGGGGCCGGGTGGTCGAGAGGAGCGTCGACGAAGGCGACTCGGTGGCCGCAGGAGCGCTGCTGATCCGTCTCGATGGCCGTCAGCACGACATCGAGCTCGCCGAAGCGCGTGCCGAATGGCTCAAGCTCCAGGCGGCGTACGCCGTCGAGTACCAGGAGGAGGGCCCGCGGATCTCCGAGGAGGCCCGCGGCCCCCCCGACCCCGCCGCCGACGAGCTCGAGCGCATCGAGCACCTCGCGGCCGAGGGTCTCCTCTCGCGTAGCGAGGCAGCGGCCGCACGGCGCGAGGCCGAGGCCACCAGCCTGCTCTCGGGCGACCACCAGGACGAGGTGCGGGCGGCGACCAGCGGTCTGGCGCAGGCCGAGCAACGGCTGGAAAAGGCTCGCCTGGTGGCGCAACAGACCGCGATCCACGCTCCGTTCGCCGGGCGCGTCGCAGACCTCGCCGTGGAAGTGGGCCAGCAGGTGGCCGCGGGGCAGCAGCTCATGGTCGTGCTCGAGGACGACCGCCTGAAGGTCGACGTCCAAGTCCTCGAGGCAGACCTCGTCAAGCTCCGGCCGGGCGCCCGGGCCCGCGTCCGCATCCCCGCCCTGGGAGAGCAGATCCTCGAAGGCAAGGTCCACACCATCAATCCGCGCCTCGACCCGGACAACGGCACGGCGCGGGTCAGGGTGGCCGTCCCGAACCCGGGAAAGAGGCTGGTCGCGGGGCTCTTCGCCTATGTCGAGCTGGAGACCGGGCGTCTCGACGATCGGCTCCTGGTCCCCACCGCGGCCGTGCTCGATCGACAGGGCCGGAGCGTGGTGTTCCGGATCGTCGACGGCCGCGCCCTCTGGACCTATGTGAAGACGGGCGCCCGCTCGGGCGACTGGATCGAGGTCCGCGAGGGGGTTGCCGTCGGAGATCGCGTGGCGGTGGCGGGCCATTTCTCTCTCGCCCACGAGGCGCCGGTGACGATCGAGGCTCCCTGACGGTGGATTGGGCTCTCGGCAGGCTGCTCCATCGCCCCGTGGCGGTCACGGCCGGCTGCCTCCTGGCCCTCGGGCTGGCCGGGATCGCGGCGGCGCGCCTCCCCGTCGCGCTGCTCCCCCCGCTCACGTATCCCGCTCTCGCCGTCTGGACGGCGTACCCGGGGGTCATCCCCGAGGTGGTCGAGCGCGCGGTCACCCAGCCGGCCGAGGAGGCGCTCGCCGGGACCGCCGGCGTCGAGCGGATCACCTCGCGCAGCCAGCTCGGCGGCAGTCTCGTGCGCCTCGACTTCACCTGGAGCACCGACCTCGATCTCGCTTCGCTCGCCGTCCGCGAGGAGTTGGAGCGCCTGGCCCCCATGCTGCCGTCGGGAGCCCGGCGCCCGCTCGTTCTGCACGTCGACCCCAGCCAGCGCCCTGTGATGGTCGTGGCCCTGAGCGCGGCGCCGCGCGGTCGGCGGACCGGAGATGACGAGTCGGTCCGCCGGCTGGTGGAGCTCAAGCAGGTCGCCCGCGACGTCGTGGCCCGGCGGTTGGAGCAGCTCGACGGCGTTGCGCGGGTCCGCCTGAGCGGAGGCTGGGACCGCGAGATCACCGTCGAGGTCTCCGCCGATCGGCTGGATGCACACGGCATCGCGCTCGACCAGATCGAGAGCGCCCTGCGCGCGGCGAACGTCACCCTGGCCGGGGGAAGCGTTCGCCGGGGGCCGTTCCGCTACGCCATTCAGGTGGACGGCGAGCTACGCGGCGCCCGCGACGTCGGCGACCTCGTGGTCACCGGCCCCGGCGATCCGCCCGTCCACCTGCGGGAGGTGGCTCAGGTCGCGGACGGCCTCGCCGAGCGCCGCGGCCTGGTGCGGCTCGACGGCCGCGAGGTGTTGCTCTTGCTCGTCGAGCGTCGTCCGGACGCCAACTCGGTCGAGACCGCCGCCGCCTGCCGCAGGGCGCTCGCCGGACTGCGGAGCGAGCTGGCGGGCGTCCGCCTCGACGTCGTGCTGGACGAGAGCACGTTCATCCGCTCCACCATGGCCGGCGTCGCCTGGGCCGTCTGCGGCGGCGGCTTGCTCGCGGCGGCCATTCTGTTGCTCTTCCTCCGCCGACCCCGCCCGCTCGCCGCGGTGGTTCTCTCTCTGCCGCTCTCGCTGGCGCTCGCCCTGATTCTGTTCGAGGCTTTCGGAGTGTCGCTCAACCTCCTCTCGCTCTCCGGCCTGGCGCTCGGAGTCGGCCTACTGGTCGACAACTCGATCGTGGTGGTCGAGAACGTCGTGCGCCTGCGCGAGCTCGGGTCCGACGCGATGACCGCAGCCCGGCGTGGGGCGGCCGAGGTGGCGCCGGCGATCGCCGCCAGCACGCTGACGACCTGCGCCGTCTTCCTCCCGCTCACCCTGGTCGAAGGACTCGCCGGGCGGCTCTTCCGCGATCAGTCGATGGCCGTCGTCTGCTCCCTGTGCGCTTCGCTCCTGGTCGCGGTGACCGTGGTGCCGCTGGTCCTGTCGCGCGACCGCTCGGCCTCGGGGCCCCGGACAGGAGCGGCTTCGGGGGCCGAGCCCCTCGCCTCCTCGATCTCCGGCTCCGGCCCGTCACCGCGCTGGCTCACGGCGTACGAGGCGGTGCTCACGCGCTGTCTCCGGCATCCGCGCGCCGTGCTCTGGACCATCCTGGGCGCCGTCGCCCTGATCGGGCTCGTGGCCTGGCGACTGCCTCGCCAGCTCGTGCCGTCGAGCGGCGAGGGACACATCGACGTGCGCATGACGCTTGCGGCCGAAGCGAGTCTCCCTCTGCTGGCCGAGAACGCGACCCGCCTGGAGCGCACCCTCACCGCGTCCCCGGGCGTCTCCACGGTGTTGAGCGACCTCGGGGAGCGCGACGACGCCAGGTTGGACCTCGATCCACGGCCGCCGTACGCGGGCGACCTGACGGTGGTCCTGGAGGACGGCACCGACCCCGCGCAAGTGCTTGCCGCGCTGGCCGCCGCCCGCCTGCCCACCGACGTCAGCGTGCACGCCCGCCCGGCACGGACGCGGCTCGAGACCCTGTTGCTCCGGAGCGACTCCGACCTGGTGATCGACCTGATCGCCGACCGGCGCGAGGCGGCTCAAGCCGCTGCGGCGCGGGTCCTCGAGGGCCTGCGCGCCCAACCGGATCTCGCAAACGTCGCGCCGGCGGACGCCGAGGACCTGCCCGCCTACCGCCTGACGCTCGACCGAGACGCCCTCCTCCGGTTCGGAGCCGAGCCGGAGACGCTCGGTCGCTATCTCGAAGCGGCTGCCGGAGGCCGGGAGGCCACCCGCCTCATCACCCAGGGAGACGACGTTCCGGTCGTGCTCCACGGACGGGAGCTCACGTCGATCGACCGGCTGCTGGCCGAGCGCGTGCCGGTGCGTGCCGGCCTCCTCCCCGTCGGACTCTTCGTGCATGCCGAGGCGGTGCGCCTGCCGGCGGTCCTGCTGCGCGGGGGGCAGGCCTCGGTCGTGAGGCTGGGCGCCGACCTTGCGCCGGGCGCCGACCTCCGAACGGGAACCTCGGCGGTCGAGCGCATCCTCTCCCAGACCCTGCCGGCCGGTGTGCGGGGGCGGGTCAGCGGTGCCAACGAGTCCTTCCGCTCGAGCCTCTCCGGCGTCGGCTGGAGCCTACTGCTCAGCGTGGCCTTGATCTATCTGATCCTGGCCGCACAGTTCGAGAGCCTGCGCCAGCCCGTGGTGGTGTTGATCGCCGTACCCCTGTCGGCGATCGGCGTGGTGCTGGCGCTGGCGGTGACCGGCGAGGGCTGGAGCCTGATGAGCCTGACCGGCTGCGTCGTGCTGGTGGGGATCGCGGTCAACGACGGAATCGTGAAGATCGACTTCATCAACCGGCGCCGGAGCGAGGGGCTCGACTTGAGGACGGCCGTCCTCGAGGCCGGAAGAGAGCGGGCACGCCCGATCGTGATGACCAGCCTCACTACGGCTTTCGGTCTGCTGCCGCTGGCCGTGGGGATCGGGGCGGGCGGCTCGCTTCAGGCACCGCTCGCCATCGCCATCATCGGCGGCTTGGCGAGCGCCACCGTGCTCACCCTGGTGGTCGTGCCGGTGCTCTACGAAGCGATCGAGCCCGCCACCGCCCGCTCGTCCTCACCCACCCGGGGTGCGGTGAGCGATTCAGGAGCCTCCGAACCGTGAGCGGCGAGAGACTTCGCTCCGCCGGGTCGGTCGCCGGCGCATCGCTGCTGACCAAGCAGGGCCGGCTGGAGCGTACGCTCGAGGAGTATCGGACCGACCTCCAGGTACCCAAGCCCGACCTGCCTCGGGAGATCCGGTCGCTGGTCGAGACCGTGAGAGCCCGCCTGTTCGATCCGGAGCTCTCGGTGGCCTCCCTGCGGGCCACCTGCGGCTTGAGCAACAACAACGTCTCGAGCCGCTTCAAGTTCAGCCTCGGGATGGGCATCCGCGAGTACATCGAGGCGCTGCGCCTCGACGGCGCCTGCCGCCTCCTGGAGGAGCACCGAGCCGTCGAGATCTTCCTGGTCGGCATGGCGGTCGGGTATCGCTACCCGGAGACCTTTTGCCGAGCCTTCCTGCGGCGCTACGGCTGCTCCCCGTCGGAGTGGCGCTCCCTCGGGCGGGCGGCGGAGCCCGCTCCGCGAAGACGAAACGTCAAGACGAGATAACAAGAAGAATGATCATACCAAAGTCTCGATATAGCTGTAGTCTCAGGTCAGTCAATCTTTGGTTGAACACGTGAAGTCTCCGAAGGGCGTGCCGTGAGTGCCTTCAATCGAGCGATTCTCCTTCTGCTATCGCTACTCTTCCTGCTGGCGGGGGCCGACAAGATCGCGCACTACGACGGTTTCGTCAACGCTCTGCGCAACTACTCTCTGGTGCCCCGAGGCAGCGCCCCGATCCTGGCTCCCTGCGTGATCCTGGTGGAGGTCCTGGTGGGCGCCGGGCTCTGGTGGCGGCCCTGGCGAGCCAGGGTGTTGGTCACTGCGGCCTGCCTCCTCGGCCTGTTCTCCGTGGCCCTGGGCATCAACCTCCTCGACGGGAATCGGGGCATCTGTGGGTGCTGGTTCACGATCACTCTCGGACAGAGCACCTGGATGCACATTACCCAGAACTTGATACTGGCCGCTCTCTCCCTTTGCCTGCTGTGGGAAGAGACGCGAGCGGCCTCGGAGTCGTCGGCCCGAGCGGCATCAACTTAGTGAGCTCTGGCCCTGAAGCGGTCGTCTGGGGAACCCGGGA
>CAZIIB010000020.1:0-1830 GCA_964539125.1 uncultured Thermoanaerobaculia bacterium
TCCTCGGCGTGCCCTATTACCTGGTGGACGAGACCGACCCCGCCGGCACGACGACCCTCTTCGCGGTCCGCAACCTGACCGCCAGCTCGGTCTCCGGCCAGGTCGAGTACTTCACCACCAGCGGGACGAGCCAGCGGACCGACAGCCTGTCGCTCGGACCGTACGACACGGTGACGGTCAACATCCGAGACGTCCCCGGGCTCTCCGTCGGCATGGACGGCTTCGCCCGCGGCTACGTGGCGATCACGACCGCGGGCAACCCGGACATGACACCGGTCCTCGCGGGCGATTTCTTCCAGGTGGACGTGGGCAACAACTTCGCCACGGGCGACAGGCTGTTCCGGATGATCAGCCTCTGCCAGCACGCCTCGGTCCGATCGCTGAAGTTCCCGCTACCGGGGAGCGGCACGGAGTTGAAGGTCTGGATCCAGAACCCGCGGGGCACCGGCGGCGGTGACCCGCCGTCGTTCACCGTCCAGGCGTACGACGAGGACGGCAACGCGGTCGGGGCACCGACTCCCGTCAAGACTGGGCAACACGCCTTGAGCTTCGACGCTTCGGCCTTCACCGGCCTGGCGTTCAGCACCTTGCGTTTCGACTTCACCAACGGCGCTCGCGGGATGGTCTACGCCGAGGCGAGCGTAGAAGGACGCTTCTCGGTGGGGGTCAGCTCCCAGTGCGACGAGCTCCCCTGAGCAGGGAGCGAATGGTCGGGCTACCTTGAGCCCGGATCGTCTTTCGGCGACTCGGGCTCCGGCCCGTCCTTCACCGCGCGGCGCGTGAAGGCGATTGCGCGGGCACCGATGGTGTCGGCCGCGAAGCCGGTCACTGCGCCGTCCTCGCCGCGCCGGAGGCTCACGAGGAAATCCTCCACCTGCAGGCGGTCTCCGGCGAGGGGAGTCACCGGCTCGTCCTGCTGGCCCGGCAGGACGGCGACCAGGCCGTCGCCCCGGCGCTCGAGACGCCAGCTCACCCCGAGGGCGGCGGAGTCGTAGTCGCCGGTCAGAGCGTCGAGGGCTTTGGCCGGGAGCGTCACCGGCTCCTGACGCTCGAAGTCCGCCGCGGGTTGCCCCGGCCATTCGAGGCGCACCCCGCCCTGGCCGTCCGAGCCGGAAAAGGCCAGCTCCACCGGCAGCGGGGTGAACAGAGACCGGAACCGGGATTCGCCGGTCGAGGCGCCGACCGGGGCCACCGCCGGCATTCCGACGCCGTGGACGAGGACCACCAGGCGCCCCGCCTCTTCGTCGGCTTCGACCTCCATCGGCCCCAGCTCGGGGTTGAGGTAGAGACCGGCGAGCTTCTCGAGCTCGGCCTTCGGAGGGCTGACGGTGTGGACCGGCGGCTCGGTGAAGGCGTCGGCCAGGTAGAGGTCCGCCACGCGGCGCGCCATCTCGGCGGCGTTGATGCCGATCTCGTTGCACAGGCAGACGACCGAGAGGCGCTGCTCCGGGAAGCGCAGGATCTCGGAGTGGAACCCGGACTCGCCCCCGGGGTGGCTGACCGTCGCGAGGCCGCGATAGCGGCCGAGGAAGAGCCCGGAGGCGAAGTCGTCGCTCCGTCCGTCCGCCAGGCGGCCGGGTTGCAGGAGCTCCGCGACGACGCTGCGGCCGTTCGAGCCCAGGCGATCGTCGTAGAAGTTCGCGTCCCAACGGGCGAGGTCCTCGACCGTCGTCGCCAGGCCGCCGTCGCCCCCCGGGGAGACCAGGTAGGGAGCGGCGTGCGGCCCGTCGGGCCCCGCCACGTAGCCGGTGGCGAGCCCGGCCGGCTCGTGCGCGGGATCGTCGAAGAAGCCTGTGTGGCCCATGCCGAGGGGCCGGAAGAGGGACCGCT
>CAZIIB010000020.1:1840-16871 GCA_964539125.1 uncultured Thermoanaerobaculia bacterium
TCCGCCTCCTCCGCGTAGCTGTGGCCCGAGACGCGGTGGGCGACCTCGCCCAGGAGCAGGAAGTTGGTGTTGCTGTAGGCGAACTGGCTCCCGGGCGGGAAGTTGAGGTGCGAGAGCTTGGCGAGCTGCCGGAGCACCGGTGCCACCCCCTGGTCGAGCTTCGGCGGGTAGTCGTTTCTCATCGCCGCCAGCCCCAGGTAGTCGGGCAGCCCGCTCTCGTGGCGGAGCATCTGGCGCAGCGTGACGCCGTCGGCCAGGTGCCCGAGCTCGGGCAGGTACTCGAGGACCGGATCGTCCAGCGAGAGCTTGCCGGCCATCGCCAGGCGGCGTCCAGATGCGAACCGAACTTCCCCGACTCGAATCCGTAAAGGGTGCCATGCCCTCCAAGCCTCTGCTCCTCCCGACCCTGGCCACGATCCTGATCCTCGCGTGCGGCGCGCCGGCCCTGGCCGCGGAACCGGCCGCGGAATCGCAGGACGCGACACAGCGCGCCACCGCCGCCTACGCGGCCCAGGACTGGCCGGCCACCGAAAAGGCGGCCCGCGAGATGATCGCGGCGAACGCCGAGAACCCCCAGGCCCACTACTTCCTGGCGGTCGCCCTGATGCACCGGGACCACGCCGACGACGCGCTGGGAGAGCTCGACCAGGCCGCGAAGCTCGGCTACCCCGCCTTCGCCGTGGACTACCGACGTGCGTGCGCCTTCGCCACCCTGGACCGGCTCGACGAGGCCTTCGCGGCCCTCGACCGGGCGATCGCCGCCGGCTTCCGCCAGGCGGCGCTTCTCCAGAGCGAGCCCCTGCTGGCGCCGGTCCGGGCCGACGAACGCTACGCCCAGGTCGAGACCGCCCTCGACAAGGCGCAGCACCCCTGCCGCCACGATCCGCACTACCGCCAGCTCGACTTCTGGTTGGGCACCTGGGACGTCCGCCCGAAGGGGGCTCCCGACTCGACCCCGCCTTCCGAGAACGTCGTCACCCTCGAGTACGACGGCTGCGTGGTCATGGAGCACTGGGCGGGCCGGGGCGGCCTCACCGGCTCGAGCTTCAACATCTACGACGCGAGCCGCGGCGAGTGGTTCCAGACCTGGGTCGACTCGAGCGGCGGCCTGCACGAGTACCACGGCAACCCGGACGCCGACGGCAACATGGTCTACGAGGGCACGACGCCGGGCGGCCCCGGCCAGCCGGCGCGCATCCCGACCCACCTGACGTTCTACCGCCTCGGGCCCGACAAGGTCCGCCAGTACAGCGAGAGCTCCACCGACGGTGGCAAGACCTGGAGCGTCAACTACGACCTGATCTACCTCCGCCGGCCGGGCACCGCCAGGCCCTGACGCGTCCCACGGACCGGGCGCGACGCCACCCGGTGCGCGCCTCCTCTTGATCTCCACATCTTGACAATCAAGATGTGGATCGACTATCGTCCAGACTCCTCGAGACCGGAGGCGACATGGACGAGCCGACGACCGACGTCATCCAGGGCACGCTGGACCTTCTCATTCTCAAGACCCTCAGCCTCCAGCCGATGCACGGCTACGGGATCGCTCGCCGGATCGAGCAGGTCTCGGGCGGAGTGTTCAAGGTCAACCCGGGATCGCTCCTGACCGCTCTCAGGCGCCTCGAGCGCAACGGCTGGCTCGACGCCGCGTGGCGGCGCACCGAGAGCTCCCGGCGCGCGAAGTTCTACTCGCTCACCCCGAGCGGCCGGAAGCAGGTGGAGGTCGAGGCCGCGGACTGGGAGCGGCGGGCCGGCGCCGTCCAGCGCCTGCTCGACGCCGAGGCGGAGGCCTGAGCCGTGTCGTCCTGGTCCAGGGTGGGGCGCCAGCTCGCGCGCGGACTCCACGCCCTCTTCCACCGCCGCGCCGCCGACCGTGAGATCGCCGACGAGGTCGCCCACTACCTCGCGGAGGCGACCGCGGCCCACGAGGCGCGCGGGCTCTCTCCGGCGGAGGCCGCGCGGGCCGCCCGCCGGGAGCTCGGCAACGAGCTCAACGTCCGGGAGGAGGTCCGCGGCTACGGCTGGGAGAACGTGCTCGAGACGTTCTTCGCCGACCTGCGCTACGCCGCCCGCCGCCTGCGGCGGTCCCCGGGGTTCACGGCCGTCGCGGTCGTCACGCTGGCCCTGGGGATCGGCGCCACGACGGCGATCTTCAGCGTCATCCATCCGATCCTGCTGGAGCCCCTGCCCTACCCCGGCGCCCGGCGGATCGCCGTGATCTGGGAGGTCGCCCGCGACGGCTCGCGGATCGACGGCACCTTCGGCATGTACCGCGCGCTCTCCCGCCGGGCCCGCTCCCTCGACTCGATCGCCGTCGTCAAGCGCTGGAGGCCGGCGCTCTCCGGCGGCGACGAGCCGGAGCGGCTCGAGGGCCAGCGGGTGAGCGCCGCCTACTTCCGCGTGCTCGGGGTCGCGCCGGCTCTGGGACGCGGCTTCCAGCCCTCCGAGGACCGGATGGGCGGCCCCGACGTGGTGATTCTGGGGGACGCCTTCTGGCGGCGGCGCTTCGCCGGAGATCCCTCGATCCTGGGCCGGCCCGTCACCCTCGACGACACGCCGTACGTGGTGGTCGGCGTGATGCCGCCGGGGTTCGAGAACGTGCTGGCCCCCGACGCCCAGCTCTGGGCGCCGCTCCAGTACGACATGTCCCAGGGGCGGGCGTGGGGTCACCACCTGCACACGCTGGCCCGGCTCCGCGCCGGGGTGGGCCGCGAGCCGGCGAGGCGCGAGCTCGACGCCATCGGGGAGGCGGTGCTGGCGGAGCTCCGTCCGGAGACCTACGGCTCCGAGGTCCGCTTCCAGGTCGCCTCGCTCCACGACGAGGTGACCCGCCCGGTCCGGCCGGCCCTCCTCGCCGTCCTCGGAGCCGTCGTCCTGGTGCTCCTGATCGCCGCCGTGAACGTCACCAACCTGCTCCTCGCCCGAGGCGCCCGGCGCCGCGGGGAGCTCGCGTTGCGCGCCGCGCTCGGCGCCGGCCATCGCCGGCTGCTCCGGCAGCTCCTCACCGAGTCCCTGCTCCTCGCCGCCCTCGGCGGCGCGGCGGGCCTCGGCCTGGCGGTCGCCGGCGTCCACGCCCTGACCGCCTTCGCCCCGCCGGGTCTGCCGCGTCTGGACGCGGTCCGGGTCGACGGCGTCGTGCTCGTCTTCGGCGTCGTCCTCACCACGCTCGTCGGCCTCGGGTGCGGACTGGCCCCGGCGCGGCAGGCGGCGAGAAGCGATCCCCATCGGTATCTCGAAGAGGACCGGCTGCGGGCCGGTGGCGGCCGGCGCGGGGCCCGCGGCGCCCTGGTGGTGGCGGAGGTGGCCCTCACGCTGGTGCTGCTCGTCGGGTCGGGGCTCCTGCTCCGGAGCCTCGAGCGCCTGCTCACCGTCGATCCCGGCTTCGACGCGGCGCACCTGCTCACGATGCAGATCCAGACCACCGGCCACCGGTTCGAAGACGGCGGCGCCACGCGCCGCTTCTTCGAGCGGGCGCTCGAGGCCGTCCGCGGCCTGCCCGGGGTCACCAGTGCGGCGCTCACCAGCCAGCTTCCGTTGAGCGGGGACTCCGACCTCTACGGCGTGCACTTCGACCCCAGCGCGGCCGCCGATCCGGGAGAGCCGGAGGAGGTCCACGGTACGTACCGCTACGCGGTCTCCCCGGGCTACTTCGAGACCCTGGGCATCCCGCTGCGGCGCGGCCGCCTGCTCGACCGGCACGATCGCGCGGACGCGCCCCGGGTGGTGGTGATCAGCGAGGCGCTGGCGGCCCGCCGGCTCCCGGGGCTCGACCCGATCGGGCGACGACTGCGGATCGGAGTCGGGCCGCTCTACACGGTGGTCGGCGTGGTGGGCGAGGTCCACCAGGCGTCGCTCGCGCTCGAGGCGACCGACGCCGTCTACACCACCGAGGCCCAGTGGCGGTTCGCCGACGACGCCATGTCGCTGGTGGTGCGGACGGAGGGTGAGGCGGCCGTCCTCGCCCCGGCCGTTCGCCGGGCGATCTGGTCGGTCGACCCGGACCAGCCGATCGCGCGGGTCGCCACGATGGACGGGCTGGTCGCCGCCTCGACCGCCGAGCGGCGCTTCGCCCTCGCCCTGTTCGAGGCGTTCGCGCTCGCCGCCCTGGCGCTCGCGGCCACGGGCATCTACGGCGTCCTCTCGGGCACCGTCGCGGAGCGCACCCGCGAGATCGGCGTCCGCTCCGCGCTCGGCGCGACGCGCCGGGAGATCCTCTCTCTGGTGCTTCGCCAGGGAATGACCCTCACCGGGCTCGGCGTGGTCCTCGGCGCCGCCGGGGCGGTCGCGGCGAGTCGGGCCCTGGCCACGATGCTCTTCGACCTGTCGCCCCTCGACCCGGCCACCTACCTCGGCGTCGTCGCCCTCCTGGCGGCGGTGGCGCTTCTCGCCTGCGCCCTGCCCGCCTGGAGGGCGGCCCAGATCGATCCAGCGCGCACGCTGCGCACCGAGTAGGGGCGCTCGTCCGGCCGAGACCGGCCGGGAGAGACGGGGGGCGACCTCTTCTATACTTGGAGTCTGCGCGGCAGGAACGCGTACCCGCGCGTTTCTGCCGCGCAGACTCCTAGACCGGCGGTGGAGTCCGCCGAAGACCGTTGCCGATCGCGGCAGCCAATGACTCCTGCGGGCGCGCGGAGCGCCCATGGGAGCCGGCCGGTGGTTGCTTCCCGGGCGCCTCCTCGAAGGGAGCAAGGAGACGCGGATGATTCGTCTGTTCTGGATCTGCCTGGGAGGTGCGGCCGGCACCGGCTTGCGGTACCTGGTCTCGGGCTGGGTGCTCCGCGCGCTGGGCACCTCGTTTCCCTACGGCACCTTCGCCGTCAACCTCCTGGGCTCGTTCCTCCTCGGCGCCCTGATGCACGTGGGCCTCTCCACCGAGTGGCTCCCGCCCACCCTCCGGCTGGCGGTGACCACCGGCGCCATGGGCGGCTTCACCACCTACTCGACCTTCAGCTACGAGACCATGCGGCTGGTTCAGGACGGCGCCTGGGGCCTCGCCTCGCTCAACGTCGCCGTCACCGTCGTGCTCTGCCTGGCGGCGGCCTTCGCGGGCCTCGCGGCCGGCCGTCTCCTCACCGGGGCGTAGTCCGCCTTTCCGCCACCCGACCCCCATCATGCGGAAGCCGCCAAGGAGCCGAAGCGAGCCCGGAGCGACGAGGCTGCTGCTCCTCGGCGCGGGGCACGTGAACCTCGACGTCCTGCGCCGGACGATCGTCGGGAGACCGCCCGAGCTCCAGGTGACGATCGTCTCCCTCGGCCCGCGGCACTTCTACTCGGGCATGACGCCCGGCTACCTCGCCGGGCAGTACGGCTTCGACGACCTGACGTCGGACGTGCCCGGAATCGCCCGGCGCGCCGGAGCGGAGTGCCTGCTCGGCGAGGTGGCCGCCCTCGACCCCGATGCCCGCCGCGTGCGGCTTGCCGACGGGCGCGAGGTCGAGTACGACCTGGTGTCGCTGAACCTGGGATCGCTGCTCGCGGGTGCCGGCTCGGACGCCGCCCGCCACGCCGAGATCATCAAGCCGCTCGAGCGCGCGGCGCGGGTCAAGGAACGAATCGAGGCGCTGGTGGCCGAGGGCGGGGGCGAGCCGGCCCGCGTCGTCGTGGTGGGGGCCGGCGCTTCCGGCGTCGAGGTCGCCTTCGCGGCGCGCGCGGCCCTCCGACGAGGCGGCCGCGCCTGCGCCGTCACCGTCCTCGACAGCGGCGACCGCATCTTGCGCGGCTACTCCGACCCCTTCCGGCGCCGGGCCGAAGCGGCCCTCGCCGAGCTCGGGATCCGCGTCGAGCTCGGCCGCCGGGTCGAGCGGGTGACGCCGAACGCGGTCCGCTGCTCCGACGGGCGCGAGCTGCCGTCCGACCTGACGATCTGGCTGACCGGACCGGCGGCCTCGCCGCTCCTGGCGGCGTCGGGCCTGCCCGTCGACGGCCGAGGCTTCCTGCTCATCGACGACCGGCTGCGCAGCGTCGCCGATCCCCGCGTCTTCGCGGTGGGGGACTGCGGCACGCTCGAGCCCTACCCCGAGACGCCGAAGGCCGGGGTCTACGCCGTCCGCGAGGCGCCGATCCTGTGGGCCAACCTGCTGGCGACGGTGCGCGGCGAGCCGCTCACCCGCTACACGCCCCAGAGCGGCTTCCTATCGATCCTGAACACCTGTGACGGGCGCGCGCTCTTGCGCTACAAGGGGTTCATCTCCTGGAGCCGCTGGGCCTGGTGCCTCAAGGACCGGATCGACCGGAGCTTCATGGGCAAGTACCAGCGGCTGGTCGCCTGAGGGCGGCCGGCCTACCCGCCGGAGAGGAAAGCCTTGGCCTCTCGGAGGGCGGCGACGTCGGGGTCGGCGTGAGCACCCACCTCGACGAGCTGCGTGAAGTACTCCTTCGCCTTCGCGCGGTCTCCCGCCAGCCGCGCGGCGCGGCCGGCTCCGTAGAGGGAGGCGAGGCGGTTGGGCGCCTCCTCGAGCGCGGCTTCGTAGGCGGCCAGGGCCTCCTTCGGCCGCTCCTGGGCCAGGAGCAGATCGCCCAGTTGCTCCCGGGCAGGGAGGACGGGCGGGTAGGTGATCTGCTCGGCGCCGCCAGAGGCCTCCTTCGCCACGATCGCGTTGAGCCGCGCGAGCGCTTCCGCCGGCTGTCCGTCGGCCTGAGCCAGCCACGCGCGGGCTTCTTCGAGCTCGACCTCCCCGGCGTGCACCCCAGAGCCCTCCCGGTCCTTCGCCAGCTCTCCGTCGTAGAGCGCCTGGAGCTCCGCGACGGCCGCGCGGGCCCCGGCGGCGTCGCCCGACCGCGCCGAGCCCAGAGCCCGCGCCCAGTCGACAAGGGCCCGGGTCTCCGCGCCGGCGTCCGCGGAAGCGCTTAGCCCGGCCGCCCGCTTCCAGTCGTGCTCCTCGAGGGCGATCTGGACCGAGATCGCGGCGGCCTTGCCGCTTACCGGGGCCGCGCTCCCTCCATCCGGCGCAACGCTTTTTCCCCCGAGATCCTGCAGCACGCCGCGCGCGGCGTCGTACTCGCCGAGCTGCAGGTAGGCGTAGGAGAGGAAGCCCATGGCATGGAGCTCGTCGCCCATGCCCGCCTCCCCCCGCTTCATGGCCGCCTTGGCCGCGGCGATGGAGGCGAGGTTCGAGTCGACCGAGTCCTGCCACAGGCCCAGGCGGGTGAAGATGTGCGACGGCATGTGGAGGGCGTGCGCGGCCGCCGGCGCGATGCTGGCGTAGCGCCGGGCGGCGGGCAGCGCCAGCTTGGCCAGCGCCGGGTAGTCGTAGCTGTGGATGATGTAGTGGGCGGCTCCGGGGTGGTCCGGGTGCTCCCGGAAGACCTTCTCCAGGATCGCGCCCGCCTTCTTCTGGTTGGCGTAGGTGGTGTCGCCGGGGAGCGCCGCGGCATCGAGGGACAAGGCGTAGAAGCAGGCGGTCTCGACGTCCTCCGGGTTGTCGCGGTAGAGGGTCTGCATGTCCTGCTCGTACCCCAGCGCCCGCTGGTGCGGATTCCGCTCCCGCCAGTCCCGGTAGTACCCCGCGATCGCGGTGATGAACCCTCGCTCCCGGGAGGTGCCACCCTCGAGCGACTCCGCCTTGCGCGCGGCGGCGGAGCCCTTCTCCAGGCTCGCCTCGTCGGGCGGCGCCCAGAGCGGGTGCCACCAGGTCATGGCGATCCCCCAGTACGCCATGGCGCACGCCGGATCGGCCGCGGCCACCTTCTCGAACTCGTCCCGCGCCCGCTCGAACTGGAAGGAGTGCAGGATGGCGACGGCGCGGTCGAACGGCTGCTGCACCGCCGCCTTGCAGGAGATGGGGAAGTCCACGGTGCCGAAACGCTCGGCCGTCGGGGCCGCCGGCGGTGGCGGCGCCGCGGCCCTCAGGCCCGGAGCCGCAAGGCCCGCCAAGAGGAGGAAGAGCGCGACAACGAGGGTTCGCCAGGTCTTCATGATCGCCTCCAGCTTCGTGGAGGGCCGCGCCGTCGCGCCCTCTCGGATGAACGTCAGCGTTTCAGATCGAGGCGCAGGTCACTGGCGCCCAGGGGCTGATCGTCGAGCTCGGCGTGGAGATCACCGGCGCCCTGGGTCATCGGGTTGCCGTCGCTGTCCAGGCGCGCCTCGACGTGCATCTTCTCGGGGAACGGCTGGCCCATCATCGAATCCCCGTCGCCCAGGGCGAAATGCAACGGGAAGGTGGGCGAGACGAAGCGCTTGACCGCGGTGGGCGGACCGGAGGTCACTCCGGCCGGACGGATGAAGACGAAGAGCACGCCTCCCGGTGGAACCTCGCCGGCCGCTCCCGGCGCCAGCTCCACGACCCCGGCGAGCCGGGGCGTTCCGTTGGCGACCTCCACGGACCCGGTCCCGGCCGGCGCGGCGGCCGGCGCGGCGGCGGCTCCCGAAGCGGGGCCCCCGGCCGCCTCTTCCTCTCCCCCCGCTCCACCGCCCTGGCTCCCGGACGCCACTTGCTGCTCGAGCTGCGCGTACATCTGCTCGAACATGGCGCGGTGCTGGGGAAGCCGGGCTTCGCCGCGCTCGATGATGCCGCGGGCCAGGTCGAGCTTCCCGGTCTTGGCGTAGACCAGGCTCAGAATGCCGTAGGCGTCCACCAGGTCCGGGTCCTTCTCCAGCGCCTGCTTGAGCATGTCGACCGCCATCTGCGGCTGACCCATGGCGAAGCGCACCAGGCTCTGGTAGGTGAGCGCCTCGGGGTTGCCGGGCGAGCGCTTGAGGACGTACTGGGTCTCGTTCCAGGCACCCATCCAGTCGGCCTGGCCGATGTCCAAGCGCGCCTTGTCGATCCGGGCGTCGAGGTCGTCGGGGTTGGCCTGGATGCGGGCGTCGAGGGCCTTGCCCTCCTGGATCTCGGCGGGCGAGGGGGTCGGGGCCTGGGCGCCGGGCCCGGCGCCGGCCGAGGATTGACCCCCAACGCTGCCCGTCACCTCCTGGCCGGGGGCCCGCGGTGCGGTCGAGCGCGAGACGGAGAAGAAGAGGAGCGCCATGGCGCCCATGGCGCCGGCCCCCCAGAGGAACCCCTTGAGGGCCGGATGGCGCACGAAGATCCCGCTTCCGGCCGCCGCGGCGGGCGCAGCCTCGGTACCCCCCGGGTGCTCGGCCTCCCGCCGGCGTTCCCCCGCCGCGCGATGGGCCTCGAGCTTGACCTCGAGCTCGCGCAGGGTTTCGGCGGCCGCCAGCTCGATCCGGCGCCGGTGCTCCACCAGCCGTTCCGGGGTGTACTTGCCGGCGGTGTCCTCCAGCTCCTCGAGCTGCTCGAGGAGGGCGGCCTCCTTCTCCTCCAGGTCCCGCACCTCGACCGGCAGGGGCCCTTGCGGGCGCGCGGTCTCCGTCGCCCCGCCCTTCCTTCGGGTCCACCAGACCAGGAAGAGCCCGACCGCCAGCCCGCCCAGGACGAAGAGGACGGCGGGCATCCAGCTGAACGATGCCGAGACTTCGCTCACGATTCGTTCCCCCCGGGCCCGGCGTCGGGCGAGGGCTCACCGCCGACGAGACGCCGCACCCGCTCGAGGTACGGCTCGAGCTCCGCCTCGGCGCCCGCGCTCGACGCTTCGGGGGCCGGAGAGGACGGAAGCGGAGTCTCCGGAGCCGGGCTCTCGGCGACCGCGCTCCCTGGAGACGCGCTCGCCCGGTTGCTGCGCCGCATCCACCACCAGATGACGCCCCCGCCGAGCAGCAGGCCGGCGATCGGCGCCAGCCAGACGGTGGCGCTCACCCCCTTCATGGGCGGCCGGAGCAGCACGAACTCCCCGTAGGAGTACTGAAAGTAGGCGAGGATCTGCTTCTCGTCGTAGCCGGCGGCGAGCATGGAGCGCACCAGGGACTTCATCTTCCGGGCGAGGGAGGAAGGCGAGTCGGCGATCGACATGCCCTGGCAGACCGGGCAGCGCAGCAGGTCCGCGATCTCTGCCGTGCGCCGCTCGAGGGCCGCCCCCGACAGAGGGGAGCCCTGGGGCTGTCCGACCGCCTGCTCGACGTCGGCGGTGCCGAGAGCGCTCGCCGCCTCCTTGGGCGTGGCGTTCGGGAGGGTTTGGGCGATCGCGGCGACCGGCGCCGCGAGCACCGCCAGCACCGCGAGCGCCGCCAGGTTTCTCGGCGCGAGGCGCATCAGCCGCCCCCCGTCAGGCTTGCCAGACGCTCTGCCAGGTCGGACCGGCGCAAGGGGCCGACGAACTTGTCGGCGATCCGGCCCGAGGCGTCGATGAAGAAGGTCTCCGGCACGCCGGAGATGCCGTAGGCGATCGCCGTGCGGTCGTCGGGGTCCATGAGCGAGGGGTACGGCGGCCCGCCGCGGGCTCGGAGGTAGTCGAGCACCTGATCCTCCTGGTCCTCGTAGACCATGCCCAGGAAATGGACGCGCCCCTGCCAGACGCGGGAGGCCTCCACCAGGGCCTCGTGCTCCTGGGCGCAGGGCACGCACCAGGTCGCCCAGAAGTTGAGCACCACCGGCTGGCCGGCGAGGCTGGCGAGGGAGACCGGCGCGCCGCCGCCCGCCGGCCGGAGCTCGAACGGCGGTGCCGGACGGCCGATCATCGGCGTCTCGATCGCGGAGGGGTCGTGGCCGAGGTTCAGGTAGAGCACCGCCACCAGCGGCAACAGGAGGACGAGCCCCACCAGCAGGACCCAGCGGTTCATCCGCGCGCTTCCCCCGCTCCCGGAGGCGCCTCGGGCAGCTCGGCACGCACCGTGAGCGCGGCCGCCCGCCGGCGCGGCAGGATCGCGACCAGCCCTCCGATCGCCATGAGCAGGACCGCCGCCCAGATCCAGCCGACCAGCGGCTTGGTCATCACCAGCAGTCCCACGGAGTTGCCCGTGTCGTCGACGTTCAAGAGCGAGAGGTAGAGATCGCCCCCGAAAGAGCTCCGCACCGCGGGCGTGCCCACGGGCTCGCGCTGGGTGGGGTAGAAGTTCATCCGGGGGGCGAGCTCACCGATCGGGTCGCCGCCCTTCGCCACCGCCAGGTGCGCCACCAGCTCCTGCCGGTTGGGCTCCCGGCGCTGCTCGGTGCCGTTGAAGGTGAGGGTGTAGGAGCCGAGGGTGGTGGTCTGGCCGCGCTGGAGCTGCACCTCCTTGGAGCTGCTCATGGTGCTGCTCACCGCGACGGCGACGAAGACGATCAGGGTGCCGGCGTGGATCACGTAGCCGCCCAGGCGCCGGCGGCCGCGCCGCCAGCCGCCCTCGTAGAGCGCGCGCCACGGGCTCTCCCCCCGCGCCCGCATGCGCTGGCGCATGGGCAGGAGCAGCTCTCGGATCGTGACCTGGCAGGCGTAACCGGCGAAGAAGAGGACGATCCCGGTCCAGACGTTGCGCACGCCCAGAGCCACGCCGATCGCCGCCACCAGCGCACCTCCGACCAGGGGCGGCAGAAGCGCCCGCCGCACCTCCTGGCGCGAGGCGCTGCCCCAGGGAAGCGCCGGGCCGATCCCCATGAGGAAGAGGAGCGCCGCCCCCAGCGGCACCGCCATGCTGTCGAAGTACGGCCGCCCGACGCTCATCTGCTTGCCGCGGAAGGCTTCCATGAGGAGCGGGAAGACGGTGCCCAGGAGCACGGTGAAGGTGAGGAGCACCAGGAGCAGGTTGTTGACCAGCATCATCGCGTCCCGGCTCCGGGTGCCGCGCAACGCCGCGTCGGGCGTCAAGGCGTCGATCCGCACCGCCAGGAGGACGATCGAGGCCAGTGCCACGACCCCCAGGAAGACCAGGATGGTGGGACCGATGGCGCTCTGGGTGAAGGAGTGGACCGAGTTGAACACGCCGGAGCGGGTCATGAAGGTGCCCAGCACGGTGAGCAGGAAGGTGGCCATCATCAGGGTCACCGTCCAGCCCTTGAGAATCCCCTTGCGCTCGGTGAGCATCGCCGAGTGAAGCGCCGCCGTGGCCGTGAGCCAGGGCAGGAGCGAGGCGTTCTCCACCGGGTCCCACGCCCAGTAGCCGCCCCACCCCAGCACCTCGTAGGACCACCAGCCGCCCAGCGCGATCGCCACGGTGAGGAAGATCCACGGCAGGAGCAGCCAGGTGCGTAGCGGCCGGAGGAAGTCGTGCCCCAGGTGGCCCACCAGCAGAGCCGCCCAGGCCAGGCCGAAGGGGATGGTCATGCCCACGTACCCGGCGTACAGGAAGGGCGGGTGGACCACCATCAGGATGTGGTTCTGGAGCAGCGGGTTCGGACCGGGGCCGTCCGGCGGCGGATGGGCGAGGGTGAGGAAGGGCTGCGCCGGGGCGGCGATCAGGAGGGCGAAGAACGCCGCGCAGGCCAGCCAGACTCCCATGGCGTAGGTGATGTACTCGGGGTGCCGGTCGCGCAGGGCGAAGCTCGCGGCGGCGATGTAGAGGCCGAGCACCAGCCCCCAGAAGAGGATCGAGCCCTCGAGCGAGGACCAGAGGCTGACGATCGTCACCCAGGTGGGCGAGGAGAGCGAGCCGACGTGGGCCACGTAGCTGACGCTGAAGTCGTGGGCGAGGAGCGCGCGCTCCATCACCAGGTTGGCCGCGGCGATCGACAGCGCGAACCCCAGGGCGCATCTGCGCACCCAGGAGCGCACCACCGCCGTCGGCCGCCGCCCGGCGGTGAAGGCGAGCACCGCCCCGGCGGCCGCCGAGGCCAACGCCAGGTCGACCAGGAGACGTCCCAGGAAGCCGTTCACGGCGTCTTGGCCCCTTGGTCCACCGCCTTCGGGTCGAGCCCGTCGGTGGACTTCATCAGCTTCTCGACGTCGGCGTGGGCCATGTCGGTGGGGGCCCGGTACTCGTTGCTGTGGGAGACCATCAGCCGCTTGCCGGCGAACACCCCCCGCGGGGTCATCGTGCCCTCGACCACCACCCCGATGCCGGCCCGGAAGAGCTGGGGCGGCACGCCTTCACTGACCACGTGGACGGTCGAGCCGCCGTCCTCCACGTCGAACGAGACGGCCGACGCGCCCTTCCCGCGCTCGATCGAGCCGGGTACCACCATGCCGCCCAGCCGGATGGTCGCGCCCACCGCCTTCGGGCCCGCCTTCTCGACCTGGGTCGGCCCCCAGTAGTAAACCAGGTTCTTGCGCATCCCACCGAGCATGAGCCACAGGAAGATGCTCGCCGCCACGATCACGGTGATCACGGCGATCCAGCGCAGCTTCGTGGACGAGATGGAGACCGCTCGGTCGCGGGTGACTTCGGATTCGCTCATTCGGAGGTACCTCCCGCCGCGGGGCTCGGGGCACGCGCGGCCCGTCGGAGCTCGACGCGGTAGCGATAGTGCAGGGACACCATGTAGAGAGCGAAGGACACCGCCGTCGCCGTGTAGGCCAGCCACACGAAGCTCCAGCCGCCCTGGATCTTGCCCGAGAACGCGGTGGTGCCGGCAAGGCCCGCCAGCGCCGCGAGCACGACCTCGGGACCGGTCGCGGCCGGCGGCGGCGCCAGCTCGCGCTGGAGCCGAAGCCGCGCGATCCGCGAGCGCAGGGCGATCATGCCGGCGGCCAACAAGAGCACCCCGAAGGCGTTGATGCGCAGCGGTGCGTAGAAGGCCGACGACACCGTCGACGGGTTCGACTGGAGCTGGTGGAGGGAGTTCCACCACTTCACCGAGTAGTAGACGATGGGCACGTCGACCGCCGCGATGATCGTGGCGACCGACGACCAGACGGCCCGCCGGCTCGGGTCGTCGACGAAGCGGCGCAGGGCCAGGATGCCGACGAAGGCGAACTCCAGGATGGCCATGCTGGTCAGGCGTGGGTCCCAGTCCCACCAGACGCCCCAGGTGGGCTTCGCAAAGATGCTCCCCTGGAGGCAGAGCAGGAAGCCGAGGACCACGGACACCTCGACCGAGGCCTCGAGCCAGGAGTCCCACCGCCAGCGGTTGCGCACCAGGAACGCCACGGCGCAGACGAACGTGGAGGTGAAGGCGAGCATCGCCACCCACGCCGTCGGCACATGGACGTACAGGATGCGCTCCACCTGCCCCATGTACTGCTCGGGCGGCGCCACGAAGAGGCCCCACCACGAGCCGAACAGGAGCAGGAGGAAGCCGAAGGCGGCGAGCCCGTAGGCGACTTTCGCGGTTCGCTCGGTCATGATTTCTATTCTTCCACCACGCGGTCGAACACCAGACCGCAGGCCAACCAATATAGTGCATCGAAGCTCGCCAGGAGGACCAGCCACGACTTCGCCAGATGCATCGGATCGCCGAGGATCAGCAGCGACGTGGCGTTGACGGCCGCCACCAGAGCCGGGATGACCAGGGGGTAGAGGAGCAGCGGCAGGAGGACCTGGCCGGCCCGGGCCTGGGAGGACATGGCGGCGTAGAGCGTGCCGGGCGCCGCCAGACCGGCCGCGCCGAGGGCGATCACCCCGACCAGCGCCAGGCCCCGGCCGGTGCCCGCGTCGTAGAGCGCGATCATCACCGGCAGCAGGCCGATGCCCAAGAGCGTGAGCTCGAGGAAGTTGGCGAGCGCCTTGCCGTAGAACAGGGCGGTGGGCGACGCCGGCAGGAGGAGCTGGCCTTCGAGGGCTCCCTGCTCCATCTCCCGGTGGAAGCCCTCCGCCAGGGAGAGGGTCGAGGCGAGGAGCAGCCCGAGCCACAGGAAGCCCGCCGCGTGCCCGCGCAGCTCCACCGGGTCGGGCGCGCTGCCGGCGAAGCTGAACAGGAAGAGGGCCGCCCACCCGAAGGCCAGGGTGGCGACGAAGTGGGCGCGCGTGCGCCACTGGAGCAGGAGCTCCTTGCGGAGAGCGGCCGCGAGCTGTCTCAAGCGCCGTTCTCCCGCTGTTCACCCAGGACCGCCGGCTGCGAGGCCGCGGCCTGGATCTCGCTCGCCGAGCCCGCCCAGACGATGCGCCCACCGTCGAGGCGGATCGCCCGGTCGCAGAGCTCGCGCGCCCCGTCGAGCACGTGGGTGACCAGCACCACCGTGGCGCCGCGCTCGCGGGCGCCGCGGACCACCGAGTCGATGAGGGCGAAGCCGGCGGGATCGAGCTGGGCGTAGGGCTCGTCGAGGAGCAGCACGCGGGCGTCCTGCAGGAGGAGCCGGGCCAGGGCGAGCCGGCGCCGGAGCCCCGCCGAGAGGATGGAGACGG